>JBOEGA010000001.1:0-32216 GCA_050633205.1 Methyloligellaceae bacterium
TAGAAATTGGGGGTTGATCACCATCCACAGTTGCTTTCCCATGGACATTGATAGAATCATCGCCTGCGCCACCATAAATGACTGCTTGCCCTTGAGCGTTGATACCATCGTTTCCGGAACCGCCATAAATCGTTGCCTGTCCATATGTGCTGATAAAATCCCTTCCGGAACCGCCGTGGATATGTGATTGTCCGTGCGTGACAATACGGTCATTGCCAGAGCCACCATCTACGACCGCTTGCCCACGTACCGTCACAAAATCATCCCCTGAACCTGCATCAACTTGCAGGTCTCCCTCAGCAGTAATAAAGTCATTTCCGGCACCGGCATTGATTGTTGCTTTTCCCCCCTCAATTCCACGAATAAAATCGTTACCATCAGTGCCATTCACAACTTTCTGAGCTAACTTGCCAGCAGCGTTATTTAAACCATCCTCGGTTTCTGATGAACTCGTACCGATCCCCAATGCCTCGAATATATCATTGGTTTCAGAGTTTTCCGAGTTTTTTGAAATCTGGTTAATGAGGTTCAGCGTTTTTAAATAATCCTCTGCTGCCGCTCTCAAGCGTGAAACTGAGGCATCTTCGTTTTTCTTCTGTATAAATGGAGCATTTGGAGGCGAAGAAGAGGAGGCAGTCGATTGTGTGGACGAACTTTGACTTGCAGTCTGCAAGACTGTTGCTATAGACCCTGCTGATGATATACCTGATAGCGTCATAGCTCGTTACAAATACCTTGATCTGTCCATCTCGTTTACCGAACAGCTTTTTCTCAAAACCGCACAAAAAAATCTCATCGCGATTCATTTTGCGCCCATCCAGTTTAGAGGCGCCAGGGTAATATAGGCTTAACATGGGGCATTATTTAAACTGAACCTAGTTAAGTTGAAAAATATAGCATGGCTGGTTTTCAAAGGTTGTTTTGCCTGAAGACAGGAAACTGCTTAACAGGAAGTTAAGTACACTGTCCCGCCGGGCTAGGGCGTCCTCGCCCGCATGGAAGGGGCCAAGCGTCCCCCTACCGCTTCGGCCACTTCCACGCCGGCACAAACGCATCCTCAATATCCAGCTGCGTCTCACCCAGCTCCTTATAAAGCTGCACGCCGAAACAATCCGCATGGTCAAGCAATATGGAAACCAGTTTCTCTGCATGTGAAACCACAATGACCTGGGAATATTGCGCTGCATCGATAATCAGATGCGCAAGCGGCTCCAGCAGATCAGGATGCAGGCTGGTCTCGGGCTCATTCAGAACAAGCAGTCCCGGCGGACGCGGCGTGAGAAGCGCCGCAATCCATAACAGATATCTCAATGTTCCATCAGACAACTCCGACGCCTTCAATGGCCGCAGCAAACCATACTGCTGCATCTCCAGCTCAAAATACCCGTCATTGCAGATAATATTCACACTCGCTCCGGGAAAGGCATGATCAACCGCCCTGTCCAGCCGCTCATAATCCCCGATTTCCCTGATCGTCTGAATTGCAGCTGCAACATCCGCCCCCTCGTTATCCAGAATGGTCGTCCGCGTCCCGATTTGAGGACGCCGCGCCGGAGACCCTTTGTCGGTTCGGAAATGATCATAAAAACGCCAGTCGCGCATATGCTCCCGGATCGTCAGAATTTCCGGTGCCTTCAACGGATCAGTACAATGCGTCATCATACTGTCAAAGGCTGCCAGATCCTTAAACGCAATCGCCCATTTACCACTCTCATCCCTGACATTGACAGCAGGCCCCTTTCTGTCCGCAAACGCATTCGCCCGCCCGAGTGTTTCCCCCGTCCAGATACACTCTCTTTTAATCTCCGGGTCCATATCAAATAATGTCGGATAGGGAACAGGCAGCGGCAAACCAAGCTCAATACCATAACCATAATCTTCACCTGCAAATCCCATCTTCAGGCTGATAACATCTGATCTGACAACTCCCTGAACCGGGTCCTCCCCCCGCTTCATTGCACGTGAAAATTTCTCGGGCCCAGCCCACAACAAAGACTGCAGTCCCCCGTCATTCGCTATCGAATGCACAACATTCCCCTGCGCAATATCTGCCAGCAACCGAAACGCCTTATAAACATTAGACTTCCCACTGCCATTAGGCCCGGTAACAACAGTCAGCTGCATAAGAGGCATCACCACATCCCGTAGCGACCGATACCCGGAGATCGCAAGTTTTGTAATCATATCAAAAGCAATTTTCCATAAACAAAAAAGCAAGCACTAACCTGAATGCCAAGCTTTATAGCATCATGAAAAATCACATTGTACAATAATATTATCTACAGAAAACACCTGCAGTATCCCGGCATTGTGTCTTGTGGGCTCAGCGCCGGGCCAGGGGCGTCCCCGCCCACCCGGAACCAGTCATGCCAACCTCTCCAACGCAAGGAACAAAAAAAGAACATATTGACATAAACCCCAACAACACTTACAAAACCAGCATGAGTTTGCGCACAAAAATTTCACCAACACTCATTAACGGAATTATGCTACAATGCCCCTCATGACCCAGACACCCGAGAAAAATGGTAAGACGCTGCAGGATCATTTGAGCAAAACAAATGAGAGTAATGATGCAGATTATCTTGCCTGGAAAAAACAACAAATCGAAAAGGCTCTGAAGCAATCTGAAGATCGCTCAAAAATGATTCCGGCTGACAAGGTTTGGGAAATACTGGACCTTGAACATTAATTTCACGCCCGATGCGCTGGATGACCTGAGAGCGATTAAGGCCTATATCGCTGAATTTGATGAACGCTCTGCCAGCAATGTCATCTCTCGCATTAGACAGACAATATTGATGTTCAGCCAGTTCCCTCTACTCGGTCGGAAAGGATTGATAGAAGGCACACGGGAGTTCTCCGTAGTCGGGTTACCCTATGTAATCATATATAATATTAGGTCCGAAACAGATATCGATATCCTGAAAATTCTGCACGAAAGACAAAACTATCCATAGCCCCCGGCGCCGGGCAGAGTTTGTAGCTCGCCCGAAACAGTTCATGCCCCTGCAAAAACACCAGCAGTGCCCCGGCCTCAGATATTGTGGACGTCATAAAGTTGAACCTTAAGACTAACCGAGACACTGCCAATTTTAGGTAGTACTCTATGCATGCCATCAGAAGATAGCCACACTAATCTACCTTTGCTCATTTGCAGATATATTGCAGTTTCACTAAGTTATGTAACGATTTGTAACAGATACTGCGCCGGGCAAAACTTGTAGCTCGCCCGAAACAGTTCATGCTCTATATCCCCGCCAACCCATATAACAACCGCTGAAACTCCCCACACGAGTGTATCGACGCAGTCTCCTCCATCGTATGATACCCTGTCGTTGGAATCTGAATAGTTGTCGCTTCAACCATACGGTTGGATGCGGCAATAATCCGACCCAGTTCTGTACTGCCAAGAGAACGCTTCTCCACCCCCTCTGGCAAGGCATCATTGCATTGCTCAATAAAGGCATCTTTGAAGCTGTACCTGATATTTAAACTCTGGCACAATTTCTCGCATTCACGTGCCAGCTTTGTATTAAAACTCGCATTGGCATCCTTCATCCGCAATACAACATCCTGAGCACGTGCAGCCTCTGTGTCCGGATAGGGGCTCGTATCAACAACGAGCAAATGGTTGGTCGAGTTTCCAAAGCGGCGAAACCATTCCAGCAGATAACGCCAGCTTTTCCCGGCCTCTTCCTGTGCTGTAAAAAATGCCGTCCCCTGAAAACCGTGGCTGAACATATCAATCAGCAGAGCAACCGTCAGCACATTATCCAGTTGCGCCGCAAGTGTCTCGTCAGTAACCGTCAGATCATCACGAAACGCAACAGGCATTCCGGCAACCACATATTCCAGCCCCTCAACTTCAAAAATCAGGTTATTCCTGTAATTACAAATATAACAGTTCCTGACCTTACCACTCCCCCGATAGGAACCGGACCAGGGCTCATAAGCATAAACATCAGCCCCGGCAAAGCGATCAGCGATAGTAAGCATCATCTCCTCGGATACAGAATTCCCAAGCAGATCAGACCGCGCCCCCGCAACAAAAGCAGCATACTGAAACTCATTCGGCCCGGTACATATCAGACCGTGACGATCCATATGAGCCGAGACAAAAAGCGATTTGGGATCATTCCCCTCCGCAACCAGCAACCCCTCATACCAGGTAACCTTAGCCCCCCGCTCCTCCAGCTCTCTCTGCAAAACACGAAAAAAAGAATGCTCGGCACCAACAACTGCAGGATGACGTATCAGGGATTTAAGCAGATCAATATAGGAAGGAAGCTGAAGTGAAGACTGGGCCATACGCATAAACTATTCTGTAACTTAAGATTTCTTATATCCCAAAACTACTTGGCTTTGACCAGTTGCACAATACCAAAATGAAGCAGAAAGAACCTTCGAAAGCCACACAACTCTGCCGGGCAGATTTTGCAAATGCGCACATATATTTCCCTTTCCGCTACAGGACAATCTCTTATAAAACCTCACAATAAGGTTCAGAAACTATCCCCGGAAATAACAGGTTTTATAATCATAAGCTCAAACCAGTTTTGTTATTCTCCACCACCTCACCACATGAGACAAATGCTCACAAGCACCTCTTTTTAATATTGATATTCAATTGAAACCATTTTACAAATTAAGTTATGAATAAGGCAGAATACATAAAATACATTTCTATCGTGACGGCTATTGCGTTTCTTTTTAACACGATGCTGCCTTTTCTTGCCATTTATGATCTGTCTCAATTACAGGCTTCGGAAAACTCTCATGCTATATCACCTCTTCTTGGTAATAAGGTTTTGATCTGTACTTCAGAAGGCTTTAAGTGGGTTGAGTTAAAAGATCTTCGTGACTCCGCAGAAGAACCGGGAGAAAAACCGGAACCGCATCCTCAAGTCAAATGCGCACTTTGCTACCTTTCCATAAATGGCATAAAATTTACAGCACCAGATGCAGCCGTTGCACCTGTATACATCCCGAACTTTAAATACGTAACCAGTTACGCTCCTGATATTCCCCTTGCAGGCGGGCTCTTCGTACGTGCCTTCCGCACCAGAGCACCTCCACTCTCAGCCTGATCCCCTGAACTAAACTTTTATTTTGCAGATACCCGTTAGCGACCTCTGACAGACCCTCTGTTCGGCAATATAGGCCCATGCCTTGCTGCCTACCGAAGTTCTCTTCCGATGTCCCTTATGCATGTGTGCGCCTGCCATCGCCCGCAAATGCCTGTCTGTGTCCGCATCAAACCATAAAATAAATACCTAAGGCTGATATGAAAAATTTAAAACTGATATTTGGTGTCTTATGTGCCAGCACACTGGCAACACAGCACCCCGCCCATGCAGAAGACAACATTCTACTAGATACCATTGTTGTAAATGCAGAAACTTACACAGGAACACAGACAGTGCCCTCCAATTCAGAAGCACAAAGGGTTATTGAAAAAACGCCAGGCGGCGTCGCAGTCGTCTGGTCAGAAAATTTTAAGGATAAATATTCCCTGAATTTTGAAGACACACTTTCCGGAACTCCCGGTGTCTATGCCCGGAAACGCTTTGGCGAGGAAGTAAGGATCTCCATTCGCGGCTCGGGTCTTTCCCGTGGCTTTCATCTGCGCGGCCTGTCACTCCTGCAGGACGGCATTCCTTTCAATCTGGCAGACGGAGCAGCAGATTTTCAGGAAGCAGACAGCCTCCTGTTTCAGCGTATTGAGGTCTTTAAGGGAAGCAATGGTCTGGAACATGGCAGCACAACTCTGGGCGGCGCTGTTAACATGGTCTCCAAAACAGGAAAAAGCCAGCCCGGCACTCAGATCCGTCAGGAAGCCGGATCTGACAGCACCTACCGTACCAACATTCAAACAGGAAAGACCTTTGGTAATTCCGATATTTTTGTCAGCCTGACAGGCACAACCAGTGATGGCTACCGGGAGCATGATGACCAGAAAAACCTGAAACTGAATGGAAACTTCGGCACAAAAATTTCTGATAATGCCGAAACCCGCTTCTACATAAGCGGAAATATTATAAAACAGGAATTACCGGGAAGCCTGAGCCTCTCCGATGCCCTGAACAACCCCAGAAGCGCAAACCCGTCTTCAATTTCATCTGACTGGGCTCGTGATATCAACTCTGTCCGCCTTGCAAACAGGACAACCTTCAGAATTGGAGACAATGATAAAATTGATATTGGTGCTTTCATCAACATGAAAGAACTGTTCCACCCTATCACACCATTTGTCGGTGTAATCGACCAGAAAAGCCTCGACTATGGCTTATATGCTCAGGGCACAGGCGAATATAAAATTGCTGGCTATCGCAATACCTACACACTCGGCATAAAAAGCCACTTTGGTGATGTCGAAGCAAAAGTCTTCCAGAACATTGATGGCGAACGCGGCAACCTGACAGCTGATGCTGATCAGTCATCCCGTAATGTTACTCTATATGGTGAAAACCATTTCTATGTAACGCCTGAAGTCGCTCTGTTAACCGGAGGACAACTCACATGGTCAACACGAGACCTGACAGATAACGTCACCCCGTCAGAAAGCGACAGTAAAACCTACAGCTCCTTCAACCCCAAACTCGGTGTCCTGTATGAACCTTCTAAAAAAGTACAGTTTTTTGCAAATATCAGCAAAAGTAATGAAACACCAACATTCAGCGAACTGACACAAAGCGGCACGACAGGCTTCACACCGGTAGATGATCAGAATGCATGGACTGCTGAAATCGGCACGCGCGGATCAATGGGCCGCTTCTCATGGAACGTCAGCCTCTATCGTGCATGGCTTGAAGGTGAAATGCTTCAGTTCACAACTGGCCCCGGCATTCCGGCTGCAACCTTCAATGCTGATAAAACAATCCACCAGGGTCTGGAACTTGGATTGGATGTGAAACTGGGCAATAATCTCTTCTCTCACGGTGACAGCCTGAAATGGAAAAACGCCTATACCTACAGCGACTACTTCTTCGTCAATGACGCACAATATGGCGATAACCGTATTCCCGGCCAGCCCCGCCATTTCTACCGGACTGAACTCCGTTATGACCACAACGACAAATGGCATGTGGCGATAAACTGGGAATATGCCGGAGAAGCTGATGTCGACTTCACCAACACCCTGAAAACACCATCCTATGGAATTGTAGGACTGAATGCCGGTTACAAAGTCAACGACAAGCTGGAACTTTACGTAGATGCCCGTAATCTCGCTGACGAAGAATATATCTCAACATTCAGCACCATCACAAATACAGCAGGAAACACATCTGTTTTTTACCCCGGTGAAGGACGTCGCATTTTTGGCGGACTTCGCATGAAATTCTGATAAAGCGAGCCCACAATGACCAGACTCAAAAATTCTGTTCTCAGGAATAGTATCAAATGGCATAAATGGTTGGGCTGGGCAGGAGGGTTCGCCCTTCTGCTTTTCACAGTATCCGCCATGATGCACCCACTCATGTTATGGACTGGCCCGCGCGCCACCTCCTTTTTTCCA
Source organism: Methyloligellaceae bacterium (assembly GCA_050633205.1). Classification (GTDB taxonomy): domain Bacteria; phylum Pseudomonadota; class Alphaproteobacteria; order Rhizobiales; family CBDHHC01; genus CBDHHC01. Next base: position 7,520 of record JBOEGA010000001.1, read on the forward strand.
CCCCAGCTTAAAATCCAGGCAGAATATATTGCAGCAATCCCTGACATTCTCCAACAGCATCAGATAAGCCGGGCCCGGATCATTAAAGTAGTCCCGGCATCAGGCGGTGCTCTTTTGCAGATCACCACAGATAACGAAAAAGCCAGACGCTATTTTGATTTAAAGTCCGGGAAAGAACTCAAGGACCACGATCAGCAACAGGCCGTATGGCTGGCACGCTTCTATTCAGGCCTGAAAAACACCGAAATCAAAAACGTCAAATTCCAGACCAGATTTGATAACAGCTACCCCTGGGTCAATCGACTGCTGCCAGTTTACAGGATCACCTTCAATACAGAAGATAACCGAACACTCTTTATACATACAGAACTGAGTGCACTTGGAAATATAACCAATAACTGGAAAACCGGCCTGCAGACCATTTTACAGACACTCCATACATGGAACTGGCTCGACGATTTTGAATATATCCGCACTGGCATTATGGTTCTGCTGCTCCTCGCACTCCTGTCTATGGCAATTGCCGGATTATCCATGATCTTCCTTATGAAAAGCAGAGCAATAAGGGAAAACAAACGGCGCCTGCACAGATACATGGCAATCATTGTCTGGGTCCCGCTGGTTATGCTTTCAGTAAGCGGGTTATACCACCTGCTCTATCAGTCTTTTCCGGACAACAACCGGGATCGGCATATAGCTTCCCCGATAAAACTTCATCCCTCAATGTTCTCAAAAGACACAGGCTGGATTGACCAGTTTAATGGGAAGCACCTCAATAATCTGGGCATCATCAAAAGCCCTGAAGGCGAACTTCTCTACCGCCTGAGCATCCCCAATGGAAAAGCAGGACAGAACATATCAAAATCCCACCATTTCAATGGCGCAGTTCACGAAAAGAAAGCCTGGTATATCAACACCGCAACAGGAGCACAGTCCAGACTGACAGACAGGGAAACCGCAATCCATTACGCCACCAGATACACAGGCCACCACAAAGATCTCATATCAGATGCCAGACTGATAACCCGCTTCAGTCCCGCATATGACTTCAGAAACAAACGCTTACCAGTCTGGCAGATAGATTATAAAACCGGCAAGGGTGACACAGTCTTCATAGACCCAGCCAATGCAATCCTTGTAGACCACATAGTCAGCACCACACGCTATGAGAGCCTGTCATTCTCGATACTCCATAAATGGAACTTCATCACCCCATATATAGGAAGGTTCCCGAGAGACTTAATAACAATCCTGATCCTCAGCCTCTCAATTGCTCTTACAATTATGGGATACATGATGTTACTGAAACGACGGAGATAAACTGATACCAGCACCGGATATGGCAGGTACCAGTTTTCTTACCTCTACCTGCCATCCCCGACCACAATAAATGGCGCCCAGCTACCCGGATATGGGTTGATTTCATCACTCTCGTCATTCATCAGCGCCAGCATGGAAAGCCGCAAAGCCTCTGCCTTGTCAACCTTGCTGTTATCCTTAAGTTCCCTGAATAATCTTGTCGTAAGCGTTACTGCCGCATCGGAGTAAACTGGCCAGTGAGAAACCAGCAATGCGCGGGATCCTGCATAAAGAAATGCCTTGGACAACCCCGAAAGAGCCTCAGACTCCGGCCTGCCGTCAATGGCTGTATTACATGCAGAAAGAATAACCCAGTCAGCATTGAGCTTGAGTTTCGCAATCTCGCTGGCTGTCAGCAACCCGTCATCAAGCTTCGAGGCTCTTGATGGAATAGTCAGCGCCAGAGCAGGCTCCGCAAACCGGCTGCCAATTTTTTCCAGATCACCCGCAACAAGCCCGTGTGTCGCAAAATATACCACCTGATATTGATCCAGCTTCTGCTTCTTCACATCCGCTTCAGTTGCCTGTCGGGCGACCCTGACCATTTCTTTCGGCGCACCCAGATACCGGGCTACAGTGTAAAGCTCGTCTTCCGTCTCCGGCAATGCGACAAGAGAGTTTCCCAGCAGCTTCGCATCAACTCCCGCTCCCTTCTTATAGAAGTCCGCAAATGATCGGGTATCTTTTTTATTAACAGAAGCAACCTTTCCGGAAGACTTGCCCTTCCCTTTAAATACAGGATTGCCAGAGGTCCTGATGGCACAATAAGAATTTTCTTCTTGCCACTGGCCATCGAAACCAGCGGCTCAAATATCATACGATATATTTCGTGAGAATTCTTCATATCAAACAGGTTATCAGGGCTGTCCAGTTTATCCGGATCAAGGCTTTTCCTCATTGCCTCTATTCTTGATGACAGATCTTCCTTGCTGACTTTTCTGCGAAACCAGTCAGAATCCTGTTGTGAAACAGCCCAGATAAAAAGCTCATTCCTGCTTACAAGATAAAATACCAGAAGCTCGTCAGCACCGAGAAGCTTCTGTACTTCCCCAAGCTTCAATGGCCTTGGGTTAGACAGCTCCTGATATTTGGGAAACTCCTTCTCAAGACGCCCCGACAAAGCATCTCCCTCGTTTTTAAGGCCGGCAAGTTCAGTTTTAAGCCTGACTTCTGTCTCTCTGGTTTGTGCAGTTTCTTTCCGGATAATAACCTTCTCCAGAGCCTTGTTAACCCGTTGCCAGCGCTGAAAAACATCCTGTTGTTTCCGCACAAGAGCTCCAAGTTCCGGTTTGCCGGAAGTAACCCGTGCTGCCATCTGGGAAATTGCAGAAGAAGCAATACCTGAGTTTATTTTCTGCGCAGACCTGAACGCCGCATCATTCAGATATGCCCTTATATCCCCATGCTTTTCATAAGCCCCATAGGCCGCCCTGATGTGATTACGATATACAAGTTCAAATCTGTTATCAGTTGCCCTGTGCCCTGTAATAACACTGCTCCCCGATATCCGTTCTCTGCTAGATATCGATTTCACCCCATCTTCAAGGTAGAAATATGCCCGCTTGAACTCCCCTTTACTCATATTGATACCAGCAAAATTATTGATACCCTGCAGCGTTTCCGGATGAGCTTCACCAAGGCTCTTTTTACTGATCTGAAGCGACTGCTTGAAAAGCTTTTCTGCTTCCGGATGACGAAACTGTTTAATTCGGATCAGAGCCAGACTGGACAGGGAGGCTCCATAAGACGGATGTCTTACCCCCAGATACTTTCTTTTAATTTCAAGAGCACGCTTAATAAGAATAACCGATTTTTCCAGTTGCCCGGTTTCCCTGTAAGCCCGTGCCAGATTACCGAGTGAACTTGACAGACTTATATGCGATTTACCAAAAAGGCTTTCTTTAAGAACCATTGATTTTTCGAGTAATGGAACTGATTTCTTATATTCCTTTTTCTTCTGGTAGGAGATGGCCAGATTGTTCAGGCTGTCTGCGAGTGGCAGTTTTCTGTTTCCTCTGCTTTTCTCAAAAATTGCAATTGACTGTTTGGTCGCTGCAATAGCCTCATCAATCCTGCCCTGCTTTGAATAAATACGCCCTATATTACCAAGAAGGATACCCCTTGTCGGATGATTTGCAGCAAACCTCCTTTTGCTGTCATCAAGAAGCTTTCTGTAAATCTCCATGGCCTGATCAAGCTTCCCCTGTTGTTCATAGGCCTGCCCGAGATTTCTCATTGTCCCCATAACGCTGATATGCTTGCTGCCAAATCGTCTTTTTTTTATCTGCATGGACTTTTTATACAACTGGACGGACTTTTCATATTTCCCCATCCTTTCATATATTTTGGCAATATTATTCAGATTACCCGCAACTGAAATATGCGAAGCCCCGAAGCGTCTGGTAAAAATTTTATTGGACCGGTTCAGATAGGATAAAGCTTTTTGATATTGTCCAAGCTTCGTATACGCAATCCCGAGATTCTTAAGGATAGCTGCAACTGCCGGATGATTATTTCCAAACCTGCTCTGCCGTATCCTGAGAGCTTGATTATGTAACTTAATGGCCTTCCTGACCTTGGACTGCTGCTGATAAACCACGCCCAGGGTGTTAATAGCAGTAGCATAATGTGGGTGATTTTTGCCAAAACGACGGCCTGCAATGGATGCCGCCCTCCCTGCAAGCTTTTCAGCCTGCACATAATTCCCCTGCTTCAGATTCTTTTTTATTTGAAAGTTAAGATTTTTCAGATCCCCGACCTGGGCACTGGCCCCTGAAACCTGAAAAATGATGATCAGAAACAGGAAGACAGATATAAATAAATTTCTTCTAACAGATTGAACACTCAACATTATTTTCCCTACAAAAACAAACAACAATACAAAAGGAAAAAGTCGCCCTGATCTATGGCAGCTTTTGTAATTTCCATTCATAAACCTGTCTTAATTTGTACAGAAACTTTAGGTCACTATTGTGAAATACCCGCTTTATTATTAAATACCCAAAACGATATACTTCAATAATATTATATTATTTTTCTTAACAATTAGGTTATGCAAAGATCGTTATGCTCTGTAACATTATATACGAATAACATAATAAGCCTAAAGTATATAAATCTGGACAGAGCAGTTTTTAAAAAGACCAACATAATTTCTGGGAGGAAACTTATGCGGATACTTACAACTGCCCTGGCTGTACTTGCGATGCTGTCTGCCAGCATTGTTGCACATGCAGCAGACCCTGTAAAACTCAGACTTGGCCACTGGTTGCCACCGGCACACCCGCTACAGAAGCTTGGCTTCGAAAAATGGGCCAAATCTGTTGAAGCTGCATCTAAAGGCTCAATCAAAATTGACATCTACCCGGCTATGCAACTTGGTCATGCGCTTGACCATTATGATATGGCTCGCGATGGCATTGCAGACATCACATGGATTAACCCCGGCTACCAGCCAGGCCGTTTCCCGGTAATAGCGGCAGGCGAACTTCCTTTCATCACGGACAACGCAAAAGCAGCATCAAAAGCTCTTGATGCATGGTATCGCCCATATGCCGCAAAAGAAATGAAGGACGTAAAATTTTGCCTCGTTCACTTCCACGATCCGGGGACACTTCACTCAAAAAAGCCAATTCGTGTTCCAGCCGATATCAAAGGCATGAAAGTTCGTCCCGGCAACGCTACCATGGGCAAATTCATTCGCCAGCTTGGCGGAGCCAATGTTAAAGTATCTGCTCCCGAAGCTCGTGACGCACTTGAACGTGGTGTCGCAGACGCAATTACATTCCCGTGGAATTCAATTATCGTTCTTGGAATTTCAAAAGTAGTCGATCATCACCTTGATCTGTCTCTCTACTCAACAACACTTTCTCTTGTAATCAATAAAGCTGCCTACAACAAATTGTCAAAAGACGGCAAGGCGGCAATCGACTCTCATTGTACAAGTGAATGGGCTGAAAAATTCTCTGAAGGCTGGGCTGACAACGAAGCATCAGGCAGGGAAGCAATTGCAAAGCTTGGTCACAAGATCGTAAAAATCAAGGATGACGAGCAGAAAAAGTGGATGGAAGCCTCTAAGACTCTATACACTCAGTGGGTTGACAGCGTTAAGAAAAAAGGCCTTCCGGCTGAAAAAATGCTGACTGACCTTCAGGAAGCTCTGAAAAAATCATCTGACAAATAACACCCACAATCTCAAAATAACGGCCCGCCTTTATGGCGGGCCTGATGGAGATCTCTGTGCAGAATAAAGACACTATCCGGAACCGCCTGATACGTATTGTTGATATAGTTGCTGCTGTATTGCTGGGCATGGTAACAATGCTCACCTTCGTTTCAGTACTATGTCGCTATGTCATAAACTGGCCAATACCCGACAATTTTGACATAGGCCGCCTGTTGCTTGGTATCTCGGTCTTCTGGGGAATAGCGTCAGCAACCCTGAGATCTGAACATATTCAGGTTGATATCCTCTATGAAACACTGGCTGAAAAAGGCAAACGTATTCTGAATATTTTTGCAACTGCATTTTCTTCTTTTTTCATGTTTGGCATTGTCTGGATGGTTGCAGGACAGGTCCTCAAAATACGGGACGGCAACGAAACCACAACAGACCTGCTTATCCCCATCTGGCCATTTTATGCCGTTGCATGGATTGGAGCCCTTCTGACCATCATTATACTCGGCATAATGCTGTGGTCCTACTTTACTTCCAACGAGGCTGAATAATGGAACTGTCTCCTTACTTTATCACTTCGGCTTCGTTCGTCGTTCTTTTCGTCCTTATCATTTTAAGAGTTCCCATCGGAGTAGCCATGGGACTGGTAGGTGTAGCAGGATTTGGAATGCTGACATCCCAGGATGCAGCTCTGAACCTTCTTGCTCTCTCCCCCATGAGAACATCTACAGAGTACACTCTGGGCCTGATCCCCATGTTTATTCTGATGGGGTCCTTTGCCTCTGCTTCAGGCATCAGCGCAGACCTTTATAAATCATCGCAGGCCTGGCTGGGGCATTTCCGTGGGGGCTTAGCCCTAGCAACCATAGCAGCCTGTAGTGGCTTCGCCGCGATTTGCGGCTCTTCAGTTGCGACAGCCGCCACCATGACAAAAGTTGCCCTTCCCGAAATGCGCCGCTACGGCTATTCCGACAAGATCGCAAGCGGAACTATAGCGGCAGGCGGAAGTCTTGGCATCCTTATACCACCATCAATTATACTGGCCGTATATGGCGTAATGACCAGACAGGATATAGGAAAACTCTTCCTCGCAGGCGTCATACCAGGCGCTTTGGCAATCCTTCTCTACTGCCTTGTAATCATAATCTACAGCCGCCTGTACCCGGACAGATTCCCCAACACGGAAGTCACATCATGGCGTGACAGGCTTTACAGCATGATCGGTGTCTTACCGACCCTGGCTCTGTTCACCTTTGTAATTGGCGGGCTGTATGCAGGCATGTTTACGCCCTCGGAAGGCGCAGGCATGGGAGCATTCGGAACATTCCTGATAGGCAAATGCATGGGACGCCTCCCATGGAGCAAAGTCCTTGAATGCCTGATCGACAGCATCCGCGTAAGTGCTGCAATCTTCCTTGTCCTGATCGGTGCACTGCTTTTCGGCTACTTCCTGACAGTAAGCCGCGTACCTCAGCATATGACGGAATTCCTTATCGGTCTTGAACTTGGCTCATACGGAACCCTTGCAGTAATCCTGATAGCACTGTTCCTTCTGGGCTGCATACTGGATGCAATGGCAATGATCGTGCTGGTCGTACCAATCATCTTTCCGGTAATTCTGCAGCTTGGCTTTGATCCCATCTGGTTCGGCGTAATCATGGTTGTCGCCGTTGAACTCGCACTGATCACTCCTCCGATAGGAATGAATGTCTTCGTCATCAATGGTGTCGCGAAAGATATAAGCCTCCCGACAATATTCAGAGGCGTTATGCCATTTGTCCTCATAGATATTGTCAGACTGATCCTGCTTGTTGCATTTCCAGCCATCGTCTTGCTGCTGCCATCATGGATGGGATAAAGAGGAAATAATCTATGACGGAAACAACCAGAATCCGCAGCCTTTCAGATATCATCATTCTGGAACAGCAGGCTCTTGAGCAGTTTGTAAAAGCAGAATCTGTCTATAACCTGATTGAGCGGGCATCAGAAACCTATGGCAAAAGGGATGCCTTCCGCTATCTGCCCGATGGCAATCTGGAAACCGTGACGCAAAACACCACATTCACAGAGCTGTTTCAGAAGGTAACTCAGGCCGCAAATCTGTTTCACTCCCTGAATATCGGGCCGGAAGACAGTGTTGCTATACTGGCCCCGAATATCCCGGAGGCACAGTTCGCGTTATGGGGAGCAGAAACAGCCACAAAAGCCTGCCCTGTAAATTTCATGCTGGAAACAGGCCACATCATCGAAATTATGGAACAGGCCAACGCCAAAGCCATAGTCTGCCTGGGCCATGATGATGATCTGCCAATTCTGCAGAAAGCAACTGAAATAGCAGAAAAAACAGGCCTGAAAAATATCTTCACAATCGGAGGTGATAACTCCGGCTTCAGGGATTTCCTGAATGCTATAAACGAACAACGATCAGACAAGCTGTTATTCGACAGAGCCCTCAATCACGCAACAATAGCTGCTCTCTTTCATACTGGTGGAACAACCGGCGTACCAAAACTCGCCCGGCATACCCATGGCAATCAGCTCTTCACCTCATATTGCGCCGCCCTCTACTATGATCTGAAAAGCGAAGACATCGTAATCAACGGCTTCCCCATGTTCCACGTAGCGGGCACACTGGTTTACGGAACCTCCTGCTTCACAGTCGGGGCCACACAGATTTTAACCACCCGCACCGGATACAGAAATGCCGGGCTCATGCAGAATATCTGGCGTCATATCGAACAGCAGAATGTAACAATTTTCTCCTGCGTCCCGACAATATTAAGCACACTTTTACAGACAGAACCGGGTAATGCAGACCTGTCATCGCTCAAAGCCTTCTATACTGGCGGTTCACCACTACCCGCAGAGCTGGCCGATGCCATTGAGAATAAATTCTCGGTCCCCGTCAGAAATATCTTTGGCATGACCGAATGTGCAGGCCTGCTTGCACTGGAACCAATCCACGCCCCCAGAACACCGGGAGCTGCCGGCTACAGACTACCCTTTACAGAAATTCACGCCTTCAGCTCCAGTGATGACGGGAATATCAATCTGGATACCCCCTGCCAGCCCGGACAGACTGGCATTCTCGCCATTCGCAGCCCCAATGTAGGCCCCGGCTATACAGACAGCAAACGCAATACCGGATCTTTCGAAAATGGTTGGCTCATCTCCGGCGATATCGGCATGGTTGATGAAAAAGGCAGGGTTTTCGTTACCGGACGGGAAAAAGACGTTATCATTCGCGGTGCCCATAATATTGACCCTGCCTCTATAGAAGAAGCCATCAACAGCCACCCTGCAATCTCAATATGCGCTGCTATTGGCCAGCCTGACACATATGCAGGCGAAATACCGGTCGTTTATGCCGAGCTGAAAGAAGGTATAACCACAACACCGGAGGAAATTCTGCAGTTTTCAACGCCATTAATACCGGAACCCGCAGCCAGACCCAAAAGACTTGAATTTGTTGAAGAACTCCCCAAAACCGCCATCGGTAAAATATTCAAACCACAGATACGTTGCTGGGCAACACAATATGCCTTCTCTCAATCTTTATCCTCTACAGATTTCGACGGACAGATAATCGCCGCTTTGGAAAACGGGCAAATTACTGTAACAATTGTTTTAAGTGGAAAAACCACTGACGAGCAGATAAACAATTATAAAAAAACATTGCAGAATTACTCGTTAAAATATCAGTTTGTAGAGAATAATTAGAGTCCCATCATGCAACAGGCGTCAGATTTCCTGGAAGACAGCAAACAGCTACACAGGCTGCTTGCCCCATTGGAATCAGCAGATTTCGATAAAGTAACCCTTTTCAAGGGCTGGACAATCAACGACGTCCTGGGCCACCTTTATATGTTCAACGTCGCAGCCAGCCTGACCCTCAGTGACGAACAGGCCTTCGCAAAATTCATTCAGGTTGTTGAAGACGGACTGGCCAGAGGGGAAAAACTGGTTGATATCCAGAAGCCATGGCTGGGCAATCTGGCTGGACAGAAACTATTGGAAGCATGGTGGGAAAATTCAACAGAATTGTCAGATCTCTGTCAGAATACGTCACCATCAGACCGTGTAAAATGGATCGGCCCTCAAATGAGTGCCCGCTCATGCATCACGGCCAGACAGATGGAAACCTGGGCGCATGGACAGGAAGTCTTTGATATTCTGGGCGTTGAACGTCAATGTTTTGATCGTATAAAAAACATCGTCCATCTCGGAGTCATCACCTATAACTGGTCCTTCATAAATCGAAAAATTACGCCTCCTGATCCGGCACCATATCTCAGGCTCCAGTCTCCCGAAGGAAATATCTGGGAATGGAATGAGCAACAGCCTGATAACGCAATAACAGGCAATGCTGTTGACTTCGCACAGGTTGTTACCCAAACACGCAACATTGATGATACAGACCTCATCTGTACCGGGCCAGCCGCAAGACAATGGATGGAACTGGCCCAATGCTTCGCAGGCCCGCCATCAGATCCGCCAGCAAAAGGTGAGAGGTATATATCCTGATCCTAATAAGGCGAGGCCACTGGCCTTACTATAATCTGACTGACATCAACATCTTTCGGCTGATCTATCGCATAGGTAACAGCACGTGCAATTGCTTCAGGCTCTATTGCAATAGACCGAAAGCTCTTCATCGCATTTTTTGCAGTCTCGTCAGTAATGGTATCGGCTAGTTCACTGGTGACAACTCCTGGAGAAACGACCGTAACACGAAGCTTGTCAGTTTCCTGCCGCAACCCGTCTGAAATAGCCAGTACTGCGTATTTCGTGGCAGAATAGACAGCAGCAGTAGGAGACACACCATAAGCAGCAATAGAGGCAATATTAACAATATGACCATCCCCTTGTTTTTCCATAGATGGTAAAACTGCTGCAATGCCGTTCAGTACCCCTTTAATATTCACATCAACCATACGATCCCACTCATCAACTTTAAGCGAGCGGAGAGGTGATAAAGGCATAATCCCGGCATTATTCACAAGCACATCAATACGGCCAAACTCTTCAATAGTTTCTTTTACGATAATATTGTAATTCTCTCGTAGAGTCACATCCAGAATATGTACTCTCGCAATACCACCAGCCTCTTTGATCTCGCTCGCAATATTTTCAAGACGGTCCAGTCTGCGTGCCCCCATAACAACGACATGACCATTGCCTGCCGCCTCTCTTGCGGTCTTCTCTCCAATACCACTACTGGCACCTGTTACCAGAATAACTTTCTTTTCCTGTACATTCATTTCCAACTCCATAAACATGCCTGCTTTACGGAAATGATCATACATTGCTGGCCCCCGGGATAAATGCATAGTCCTGCACAATCCTTGCTTAATACTCCAGAGTATAGAAAAATAAATAAATACCTGAAAATTCCTATATGATAAGATGCCTGTAAAGATAATGGAGATATTGGCTAATGGATAAAAATCAACAGAAAGAATTGATTACCTTCCTTGCAGAATACTCCAGATATGAAGGAAAAAATGAAACTCCCATAACTGCAGCCAGTATCTATAAATCCTCAGTACCTGATACAAGAATGCCTATCGTCTACAACCCCAGTTTATGCGTTATAATACAGGGTAAAAAGAGGGTTATGCTGGAAGAGGAGGTATATGATTATGACGCCTCGAAGTATCTTGTAGCCTCGGTAAATCTTCCCGTTGTTGGACAGGTTCTGAAGGCCTCCAGAGCAAAACCTTACCTTTGTCTGAAAATTGATATCGACCTTCTTCAGTTATCAGATCTTATTATCAGCATGGATAACCTGAAAGATAATCAGTCAACCACAAGAGGGATTTTTATAGGAAGTCTCAATCATCAGATAAGTGATTGTATCCTGAGATTGCTACACCTGTTTGATAAACCTGATGACATACCTTTTCTGGCGCCAATGGTCCTGCGCGAAATCTATTATCACCTGTTACGCGGAGAACATGCACATGCAATATCTCAAATCGCTATCAGAGGCAGCAATATGCAACGCATTGCACTCGTTATTGAGAAAATACAAAGCTCTTTCATTAATCCGCTCAGCATAGATGAACTGGCAGAACTTGCTGGAATGAGTACATCATCACTGCACGCACATTTTAAAGCAGTTACAGCAATAACTCCAATACAGTTTCAAAAACGCCTGCGCCTGACAGAAGCCCGCAATATCATGCTGTCAGAATCTGTCGATGCTGCTAGTGCAGCATATAAGGTTGGCTATGAAAGCCCCTCCCAGTTCAGCAGAGAATACGCCAGAATGTTTGGAAACCCGCCAGCACGGGATATAGAAAAATTGAAATCTTCCGGATACCGGCAAATAGAGATATAAAATAGTCCTGCCCCACACTGATGCCTTATATCAGCATGGGGCAGGTGCTATTTACTCATCTTCATAAATAACCGGTTTGGATCCAAGCCACCACAGGTTGGCAATATTCTTCAGATATGTCTGAACCTTTTCAGGTTCATCATCTATAATATCAGCCGGTTTCCTGATCGTGCCTAAAGAATATTTCCAGCGATCACCTGCAACATCATTGCAAATCGTTTTTAATTCCTTCGCTAGCAATTCCTCATCCTCAGGCACTTCAAACGACAGCGCAGTCAGATGCGCCCTGTTCTCACCAAAAAACACGAATTGAGGCAGCAGACCCTGAATGTAAACTTTCTCTACAACTTCAAAAACCCTCTCATCATGATCTTCATCCCAGATGATTGCAAAATCATGATACTGGCCTTCTTTCAAAGACTTGCCAGACTGGTCATGAAAAACAATCGCGCGAAACACTGAATAGTGCGTACCTTCGCCCAGAAAGCCCACAGGGTATTTTTCGTCATGAAGCGTGTGAAAAAATGGAGAATAAATTTCCATGGCATACTCCTTTCAAGAGTATCTTTAACGGTCAGTTAAATAACCTCCGGTTTCGCCAGAGGTCGGTTCAATTGCTCATATAGTGCAGGGAAAATATAATTACAAGAGAAAAAAAGCCTTCAAATTAACAAAAAAAACATGCCACATCTGACTTATAAAATTTGCGGGAAAATAAAAAATGAATAAAGCACTGGCAACATTGTTAAAAATCATACCAACAGTAGTTCTGTTGAGCCTGCTGTGTGTCCTGATCCTGTCTATGCTGTTTAGACAGCCCACTTTAAATATACCACTGACAAAATCCATCAGCCACCCTGATGGCCTCACTGCCAGAACTCCCGAACAATGCCAGTCACAAATAACTGAAACCCCGCATCAGGCTTTACAAATATGCATAAACCAGCGGGCCACTCCTATTCATCTCAGCATATTGGATAAACTTGATATTCAGGGTCTAAGTATAAAAAAACTTCCAAACGGAAATACAGCATATTACAAAACTACTCACAAAGAATCCCCCGGCTCTGGTGGAGATGAATACTCCATCATAATAGCAAGACAGGAAGGTGGAAAATGGTTATATCTCCGCAGATCTGTATACAGAGAATTTGGCTCACCAGACTTCCTGCTGGAATGGGCAATATTCAATTCAGCAGCCCTGACCGGCCAGAAAAAAAGGAAATAAAATGAGCCTGATATCTGAAACACAACATGTTTTCGTAGTTGATCTGGAATACCTGGTTCCCCTTGAAAAAGTCGAACCACATCTCGAAGCGCACCGAAACTTTCTTAAAGAAAATTACGCAGCAAACAACTTCCTGATGTCAGGAGCCAAAGTACCACGTACCGGAGGTGTCATTATTGCTGTTTCGGATAGTCGAACAAAACTGGAAAATATTCTTAAAGAAGATCCCTTTAGCCAACACGGACTGGCCCGCTATACAATCACAGAATTCCTCCCGGCAATGACAGCAGATGGTTTGAGCCAGGATCGCGCTTAAGAAAAAACCCGCCGGAACCTGACAGGAAACCGACGGGCTGGGACATTATTCAGGCCAGCAATATTATCAGCTGGCTCAAATTGCCAGTAAAAGCGATAACGGTCCATACCGCCGCATCCTGAGAATGACACGCCTCATGCATTCCCACCACCACCATCGCCAGAACCCAATCAGTAACACATAAAATCTGCCCACAGAATATGCGGATACTACCCTAAAGAAAACTCTGGGATCAGGAGGCAGGAAATAAATATATTGAAGAAATACGGATACAGAATATAATTACAAAAAATAATTCGTGTATAAATAATAAGAATATAAGAGAAAACTTTCATGCAGCATAGACCTGAAATTGATGGCCTTCGGGCTATCGCTGTTATTGCCGTTGTTCTTTTCCATTATAAAATTGACAAGGCGATAACAGGTGGTTTTATCGGAGTTGACGTTTTCTTTGTTATCTCGGGTTTCCTGATTACCAGAATCCTCAATGAAAGCCTTATAAACAATAACTTCAGCATTCTGGAATTTTATAATCGGCGTGTAAGGCGTATCTTTCCAGCCCTTTTTGCAGTCTACCTGTTCGTGCTGCTATACGCAGTCTCCCTACCTTTTTCCTCTGATGCATATTACATAAATCAGGGCCTGTTCGCATCCATGATCTTCGCATCAAATATCCTGTTTAGTGCAATTGGAGGGTATTTTGGACCAGACCTTGAAACAAACCCCTTACTTCATACCTGGTCATTATCTGTAGAAGAGCAGTTTTATGTAGTGCTTCCTGTTCTGCTTTTCTTGCTGTACAAACTGGGCCGGAAAGCCATGTTTGCTACATTGATAATCTTAACATGTCTGAGTTTTACGGCTGGCTTACTGGTACTGCAATATAACAGGATTGATGCCTTTTACCTTACACAATACAGAGCCTGGGAACTTCTCCTGGGAGCAATTCTGGCTATTGGTAAATTACCTGACCTGAAAAAACAGAGTTTGGCAGAATTGATGGGTGCATCAGGACTGGTGTTAATTCTGGCAGGTATATTCGTCCTGACACCTGAAACACCTTTCCCTGGATACGCAGCCCTGATGCCATGCCTGGGAACTGTGCTGATAATATACTCCACGAACGTCCACCAGACACTCACATCAAAGCTTCTGTCACATCCGGTATTGCAATTCATTGGCCTTGTATCATACTCGTTTTATCTATGGCACTGGCCAATATTAGTTGCATATCTCTACTACTTCTCGGAAAATACACACCTCGTTCGTGTACTTCTGATACTGCTCAGCTTTGGCATATCTGTGCTTTCATGGAAATATATAGAAGCTCCTTTCAGAAAGAAAAATATCAGCACGACTGCCCGCTCGACAGTCATTTTTGCAGGTGCCGCACTGGCATGTTTTTTCCTTGTTTCTCTCGGACTCACCCAGCTAAGCCGTTCCCTGTGGAATGAACCTCCCGAAGTTGTCGAAATGCAGAAATACCTGAAAGGCTATTCAGCAAAAAAAAACATATTGGGCAAATGCTTCCTCGGTACCAAAACTGCCAGCCTGAAATATTTTGAAGCCGATAAATGTCTGGCCTTAAGCAAAGACAAACCTAACTATCTGATTTTTGGCGACAGCCATGCCGACCACTTGTTTTATGGCTTTTATAAAAACTACCCACATATTAACTTCCTTCAGGCAACCAGCGGAGGGTGCAAGCCAACACACCAGCTAAAAGGCAGCAAGCATTGTCAGATCATACTCAAAAAAATATGGCAGGACTTTCTACCCCAAAATAAACTTGATGGAATTATAATCTTCAGCCGGTGGAGAGAAAGACATATCAAAATCCTTCCTGAGACAGTTCGTAACTTAAAGAAATATGCTGATCGTGTAATTGTTCTGGGACCGATAGTGGAATATAAAAAAGATCTTCCTCGTCTGCTGGCTTTTAATATGCTTGAAAGTCACAAAGGGGTCGTTGACAGGCACCGCGATCCTCGTCAGAAAAAGATAGACCTCAGGCTGGAAAAGGTCATGAAAAAATCCGGCATGGAATATATCTCAATATATAAAGCCATATGCCCGGACGAATGCACCGTCCAGATTAACAATGTCCCACTCCAGTTCGATTACGGTCATGTAACAACTGAAGGGGCTCTGGAAATTACCAAACGCATAAAACCATTACTGTTCCCGGAATTGTAGCCCGCAGGAAAACTATGAAGCTATACCTCATAGCTGCTTATCAGCAGCATTCCCCCGGCTCACAAATTCGTGTCAGGAAATCTTATAATAATTCCGGTAACATACCCGCAATACCTCTACTCTGAAAGCGGGCATCAATGTCATACCACACCAGCACCACAGGAACGGCTCACACACTAAAATGGCGGTCTCTGGTCATATTGTCCATAGCAGAGGTTCTGGTGCTCTCACTCTGGTTCTCTGCAACCGCTGTCATTCCCCAGTTACAGATCGAATTTGGTCTCGGCACCTTTGAAGCATCACTCTTCACCAGCTCCGTCCAGATCGGCTTTGTTGCCGGTACCATAGTCAGCGCAGTGCTGGGACTTGCTGACAGACTTGACCCTCGCCGTTTTTTTATGATCTCCGCAATAATCGCCGCGATCGCAAATGCTTTAATCCTGCTGGTAGATATAAACTCTTACTGGATTTTAATATTACGTTTCCTGACAGGTGCCTGTATGGCTGGCATCTATCCCGTTGGAATGAAAATCGTAGCAAGCTGGGCAAATAAAGACCTCGGCCTGTTGGTCGGCATTCTGGTCGGCGCACTGACACTGGGCTCAGCATCCCCTCACCTGTTCAATGCATTGGGCGGTCTGCAATGGCAGTTAACAATCGCAATAGCCTCGCTTGCCGCAATCATTGGTGCAATTCTGATAACACAGATACAGCTCGGCCCGCACCTCAGACAGTCACCAAAATTCGAACCCTCAGTTGCCCTCATGGCATATACAAAGCCATCACTTCGCCTGGCAAACTTTGGTTATCTCGGTCATATGTGGGAACTTTACGCCATGTGGGCCTGGATCGGCGTATTTCTGACAGCAAGCTTCAGTATAACTCCGGGAAATACAGCAGAGGGACTGGCTGGCTACGCAACCTTTATGACAATAGGCGTCGCAGGCGTAATAGGATGCATCGCCGGCGGACAATTGGCAGACCGCTTTGGACGAACCCTGCTGACCTCTGCAGCAATGGCCATAAGCGGCCTCTGCGCAATACTGATCGGCTTCACATTCGGAGGGCCTCCCGCGATCGTGCTCCTGCTATGCTTTATATGGGGAATATCAATCATCGCGGATTCCGCCCAGTTCTCCGCTTCCGTAACAGAACTGGCACCACCTGAACGCCTTGGCACAATGCTCACAGTCCAGACCTCAACAGGCTTTCTGCTGACCCTCGCCAGCATTCACCTGATGCCATTTGTTGTAGACCTGCTCACATGGCGTTATGCCTTCTCAGTCCTGGCAATCGGCCCGTTTCTTGGCGTAATGGCAATGATAAGACTAAGACAGAACCCTGAAGCAATAAAACTGGCTGGTGGCAAAAGATAGTGAATTACCTTCACTCATCTTATTCATCAGCCAGCATCTCGGATACAATCCATGTCTGAAGAAAACTTGCAGCCAGCACAGGAGCCTGATCTTCTGTCGTATAGGTTCCCATCATCTCGCACAGCACACCAAACGGTACTTCTTTAATAGCCTGATCCCACATCATCGCCTCGGCATATTCCATTGACCGGAACTTTGACATCCTCTGCTCCCGGTAAAAGACAATATGATTTGGCTCATCCAGCGACACACTTGCAGGAACATCCTCACCATTCTGCAATGCACCCCAGATATCCGCAACGTTGGTATTAAAATCAACGCGGATTACAGAAGGATGCGGCGTCAGAACAAGTCGTGGCCAGTCCTCAGGCGCAACCTGCCCCAGAGCTTCCAGCGTTACGACATCAGCTTCCCGCGCATCAAAAACATCATTAAGAGAACGCTCAAAATAAGCCATTTCAAACAGGACCGGCATATTGGAATAAGGCTCTGTCTTTGCCATATATTCAGGCAGTTTTGAACCAAACCAGCGCCCATTCGGATTGTCAGAAGGATTTGCCGCGATATAGACGCGCGCCAGATCAAAGAACTGCTCATCACCGAGATATTCATGAAGCTTCTCATAGTCATTCATAAGAAACTCGGTAAGGCGCGCAACATAGGCATTGCTGTACACCCCGAACAGAACATCCCGTTCTTCTTTTTCACTCTCACTGATAAGATCAATAACAGATGCGCCACTTCCATCTAGAATGGCATTCTGAAAACTGTCCTGCAATTCCTTCAGGCTGGTCATTCTGCTGCTACCCGATTGCTTCTTTCCCCCAGAACTTCCTTGCCAATGTCGCGCGCAACCTGCAACTCATCAAGCATTTCATTCAATGGTGGAATATTATCGTCACGTTCAATTATTGTTGAAACCGGACCAAACCTCTTCAGTGCATGACGGTACAGCTTCCAGACATCATCACAAACCGGATGGTCATGCGTATCAATAATATAGGTTCCCATATTATCGTGCCCTGCAACATGAAACTGCACAACACGGTCCTCGGGAATACCGTTCAGAAACTTCATGGGATCATAACCATGATTAAAGGAACTGACATAAACATTATTGATATCAAACAGAACCCAGCAATCCGCTCTTTCCGTCAGCTCCGCAATAAATTCCCACTCAGTCATCTCTGATTCTTTAAACGAAACATAGGTAGACACATTTTCCAGCGTCAGCCTGCGCCCAAGAAAATCCTGAACCTGTTTCACCCGGTCAACCACATGATCCAGAGCTTCCTTCGTATATGGAATAGGTAACAGATCATGCAGATTAACACCATGCACACCGGTCCAGCACAGGTGATCGGAAATCCATTTCGGCTTCACGCGCTCGGCAAGTACCTTCAACCGCTCCAGATAATCCATATTCATCGGAGCCGTCGATGCAATTGAAAGGGAAACCCCATGCATTACAAGCGGATAGCGCTCGGCAATCTGATCCAGAATATGAAGAGGCTGCCCGCCGTCAATCATATAATTGTCGGAGATAATTTCGAACCAGTCTATTTCCGGTTCTCCATTTAAAATATCAGAATAATGTTGGGATCTGAGACCTAGGCCATAACCCAGGTACGGTGGTTTTTCGGAGCTGGTATTCATTACTATATTTATTTCCCGTTTTTACCACAAAAGGCCCGCAGCAGTTTTCTGCTACGGACCAGGAATAAAAAAGAAAGTCAGAAATTCTTACTTTTTCTTTTCTTCAGTAGAGCCACCTTTAGCTTTACACTCTTCAGCTGTCAAAGAAAGGAAACCTTTACCTTTACAACCGTTCTGGCCTTTACAAGCGCTGCTTGCAGTTTTACATGCGCTGGTGCCTTTACAAGAGTTTACACCATAGCAATGTACTTTTTTGCCGTCACCAGCCTGAGCTGAAGTTACACCTACAGATGCTCCGCTAAGAATTAGTGCTGCTGCTGCTGCTGCGATTGCTGTTCCAGAAGTTTTAGAGAGTTTCATATGGTATCCTCCATTTATGAAATCTATTGTATGGCGTCAGGATTATTCCGTCCGCCTATAAGATACGATCAAGAGAGGGAATAAGTTTCATCACATAACCGTGATTGCAAGGTGATAATTACGGCATCTGCTGGACCAGTCTTCCAGCAAACATTATCTGCCCCATATTTTTACCTTTAGGTGCACCACCTTCAGGTTCCAGACTAACAGCAAGCTTTAATCCGCCTAATTTATTTTCTCTGTGTAAAACTTTTGGCATTTTTAATTTTACATACGGGCTTGTCGCCACCAGACCAAGCGTAGCCGGAGATTCTTTTTCTTCATACATTGCCCAGAGTTCATAGCTCTTGGATTCAGGTGGCCACATACCGAGCGAACGCACCATGACATACTTCTGCCCGCTGCTCAGCGTAACCACAAAACCGTCCTGTCCCTTATCATCCCGAAGAACCGCAACATACTGAAATTTATCACCTCCGGAAAAATCCCCGCCTGTCGTAATAAAATACAGCACAGCAAAACCGAAAACCATCGCCGCCGCAGCAAACGAAACCGCTGCCCGTCGCCACACATTAAGCCTGTTATTCAGCACCAGCAACTGATCTGATATATTCTTGCCATATTGCTCGCTATTATGCTCTGCAGTACCCTGTTCTCTCTGATCGAGTTCATTATCCAGCCTGGATAGAAGTCTTTCAGAAACATCTACCGGGGGCAGCGCTTCGGATAAAGGAGATAGATAATTATGCCATCTATCCACCTCCGCAGCAAAAGTGGGGTCAGTTTTTATTAACTGTAACGCCTTTTCCCGCTCGGCTCCTTCCAGGATACCAAGGGCAAATTCTGCACAGAGTTGTTCTGGAATATCATCAGCCATCACACATGCAACTCCTAATTCGCGCCAGACTCCGTCTGATCCGGCTCTTTATCGTGCCAACAGGAACAGAGAACTGCTTCGCAATTTCCTCATGCGTATACCCATAATAATACGCAAGAAGAAAAATCTTCTTATGCTCTTCATCCAAACCTTTAAGGCATTGAAAAACTGAAGATAAATCTCCATTCTGCTCAGCCTGAGACAGTGGGTCCGGCGCGTCGTCAACGATATTTTCATACTCATCAACATCGGAAAAGCCGACTTCACCACGCTTGCGCAGTATATCAATGGCCCGGTTTCGCACTATGGCTACCATCCATGCCATAGGTGAATTATTCGTTGCAGTAAACTCGGACGCCTTGTCCCATATCTTGATATAACTGTCCTGCAAAATGTCCTCGGCCAGATCTGCTCTCTTTATAAGACGAATGGCAACGGAAAATAGTTTCCCACTTGTTACATGATAAAGCTCATGAAACGCAGCTCGGTCTTTTTCCGCGACAGCAAAAATAAGGTTTTTGAGTTCACTGGAGAACATAATAATCCTAAGTTAACAATGCACTGGACAGTACAGCCACCCTCTCCATGCAGTACATTTTTAACTGGAGGATAGCCCCTGCCAAAACAATGGCATATATGACTTGTATATATTCTGAACGGGTATATTACCCCATAGGAAATCATACACATAGGTAACATTTCTGTAATTCTGATAGCACGGAAAACCCGGCACAGAAACCCCTGACATTAACCCCCTGAAAAACAGACATCCTGCTCATATAGGTGCATTGACATTTTCGATAACCCAAAACATACTCTTCAGTATGTATAATAAATAACGACCACACCCGGTTGTTCGGGAGGAAAAAAGAAATGGACTTAAATTTCACTGAAGAAGAAGAACAGTTTCGTCAGGAAGTTCAGGATTTTATCAAGGCTGAATATACCCCTGAAATGCGCGCCAGAGTTCAGGGCGGCGCTTATCCCGGCAAGGAAATAACAAAACAGTGGCATTCCATCCTCTACAAACGCGGCTGGGTCGCAAAAGGCTGGCCTGTCGAATATGGCGGAACCGGCTGGGGTCCTGTAAAACAGTTTATCTTTGAACTTGAAAGCAGACTTGCCCAGACACCAAATCCCATTCCATTTGGCCTCAATATGCTTGGCCCGGTCCTTATGAAATTCGGCTCAGAAGAACAGCAGAAATACTATCTCCCCCGAATTCTTGATGGAACCGACTGGTGGTGTCAGGGCTATTCCGAACCGGGATCCGGCTCCGATCTGGCTTCCCTTCGAACCACTGCAGTACGTGATGGCGACCACTATATCATCAACGGCCAGAAAACCTGGACCACGCTCGCTCAGTACGCCGACAAAATGTTCTGTCTTGTCCGTACCTCCAGCGAAGGCAAACTTCAGGAAGGCATCTCCTTCATCCTTTTTGATATGGACACCCCTGGCATCGAAATCCGCCCCATCATCACAATAGAAGGCGGCCATGAGGTCAATGACGTCTTCTTCACAGATGTCCGTGTCCCTGCAGAAAATCTCGTCGGTGAAGAAAACATGGGCTGGACCTACGCCAAATTCCTTCTCACTCACGAACGCACAGACATCGCCAATATCGGTGGACTGATAGCAAATATGCAAAGAATGAAAGCAGCCGCCGCAAAACGCAAAAAGAACGGTAAATCCCTCATGGATGACCCACATTTTTCCGCCCGCGTTGCCAGAGCAGAAATAGCCCTCGAAAATCTCAAAACCACCAACCTGCGTGTACTCGCATCAGTTGTCGGCGGCGGTGCCCCCGGCCCTGAAAGTTCTTTACTGAAAATCAAAAGCACCGAAATCTACCAGGAAATCACATCCCTGATGCGTCGCGCCATGGGCCCCTACGCAACACCCCATATCCCTGAAGCACTGGAACATGGCTACAACGGCCCCCACATAGGCCCGCAGGAATCCTTAAGA
Organism: Methyloligellaceae bacterium; assembly: GCA_050633205.1. Classification (GTDB taxonomy): domain Bacteria; phylum Pseudomonadota; class Alphaproteobacteria; order Rhizobiales; family CBDHHC01; genus CBDHHC01. Next base: position 29,379 of record JBOEGA010000001.1, read on the forward strand.
GCAGCCGAATCCTACTTCAACAACCGCAAAGTCTCAATATTCGGCGGCTCAAACGAAATCCAGAAAAACATCGTCTCCAAAGCAATGTTGCGCCTGTAATAAAAAGCGCTCCCCCCCGCAGCGCCGGCCGTGGCAAATGCCACGGCCCCTCCAAACAAAAAACCTGTCATACCGGAAAAATGATCGGCCACAAAGCTGATTTAATGCACAAACCCAACTCCGTCATTTTATCCGGTACCCGGTAACCACCGCACTATCGTATGCCGGACACTATCCCCTCGAATACAACTCTCCAATAAGGCCTGTCCGTTATAGGTTTGACTCAAGAATTGCTTTCAGTTTTTGCAACCCGGAATAACTGCTTTTATTTATAGTCCTCTTCAACAACAGCCTTATCAGAAAAGCACTTAAAAAATTTCCATTCCGGCTAAACAAACTCCACGTCAAACTGGTTTCATTATGTGACAAGCGAGTAAATACAACTTCCATTCTGGGAAATAGGGGAGACCAGTTGCTTTCAGTTACAAACCTCTCGTTCTCTTCGCATTCTATAACTTTTATTATGAGGTCGGCTTCTCGCGATACAGGTACTTTGATAATTTCTCTATATTCTTTACCAGGAGTTCCATGTAGCAATTCATTTATAGAAACGACACTGACAACATTCGGATACCAGTTCACATAATTTTCATGATTGATCAGGTAATCAAATACTTCAGATACAGGAGCCCTGATTATTATTGTATGATGTGCCAACCGCATTTTTTCCAACACCATAAATAGCCTTTTCTCAATGGAATTAATTACGAACAAAAAATGCAATGAGTTAGCTGGAACTACAAGGTAGATTTTGGAAAATCTGTTTGTACCAAAAGTTTATGATGGAATAACGAAGAGCAATAGCACCAACGCGAATTACTATCTCCCCCCTCCTCACAAAAAATCTGTCATACCGGAAAAATGATCGGCCCCAACACTGATTTGACACACAAAGCCAACCCCGTCATTTTATCCGGTACCCAGTAACCACCACACTATCGTATGCCGGGTGCTATCCCTGCGCATTCAACTATCAAAAAGAACTATCAGAATACCAAAGCAAAAAGTGCCCAAAGAAAAACTTCCTGGAAAGACCCCACCAAACCGTCACCCCACTGCCATACGCCCCTACAATGATTACTAGGTCCCCAATAAAATTACAGAGCAAACTCCCGGACATGCAAAAGCAATGTGGCTGTAATTTTTTGAGGATGACAAGTGGAAATGCATCAGAACACAGCAAACTTATATATCAGCCGTGACCACCTCACCCACCGGATCATGGCTTGTCGTCTCAACAAACAAAACCTGTCATACCGGAAAAATGATCGGCCACAACATTGATTTGATACACAAAGCCAACCCCGTCATTTTATCCGGTACCCGGTAACCACCACGCTATCGTATGCCCGACACTAACCATACGAATACAACTACCCAATAAGCCTCCCCGAATACCAAAACAAAAAGTGCAGAGCAAACCTTCTAACTCAACACCCGCAGGGTATACAGACAACTTTTTTCATAACCCCAAGCCTCAATACATTTTTCACGCAAAGCAGTAAGTAATTAGTTCAACAACGCGGCTTCTGCCCATATTCCCAACATGATTACCTTATTCACTCTCACCTGTTCAGAAATACAATTCAACAATAGCGAATGAGGGAAAAATGAGTAGTCCAGCTCCGGAAAAAGAATATTATGACGGCCCACTGGGAGACAATGTTATTATCGGCGATTCCGGCGATAATGAAATCCGTGCAGGCCGCGCTATCGACATTATCGATGGCCTCGAAGGAAATGACATAATCACCAGCCTCTACGGCGATGATACTATTTATGGCGGCGAAGGTGACGATATAATCTATGCCGATAACGTTCAAAGCTTCTGGGGACGATGGTTCTCAGGTGTAGATTACGTTCTGGCCGGAGCCGGTAACGACCTTGTCTTTGGCGGCGGTGGAAATGACATCCTAAAAGGCAACGAGGGCGACGACGAAATCCATGGCGGCAAAGGAGATGATACACTTGAAGGTGGCCTGGGAGATGATGTCCTGCACGGAGGCGAAGGCAATGACCGTCTTTTTGCAAGCGCGGGCAATGATATTCTGAATGGCGGCGATGGAGATGATCTTCTCCGCGGAGGCAGTAGTGGCAACAGCAGTTTCTATGGAGGCGACGGAAATGATCACATATCCTCAGGCTTCCTTATGGACTACACCCTTGCCCACGGTGGAGCTGGTGATGACAGAATATATATCCATGATGCAGACGCAACCGTAACAGGTGGTACCGGGGCTGATACCTTGCACTTCCGCGGCGAAGGTTCCGGTAATGTACTGATCAACGACTTCAACGCCGCAGAAGGCGATATCCTCGAACTGCAATACTCCTTCATCGACGCCCCACCAACCGAACTGACCTACAACTATGACCACTCCGGCGATCTCGTCCTGCACTGGGCAGACTGGGAGTTCACCCTCGAAGGCCAAACCTACGAAGAAGTAGCCGGCGCAATTACAGGCGACGCAATCCTGGCCTGATGCGCCCCATCAGCGAGCCGTAGGCTGGAAGCTACGGCCCGCATTCCTGGCAACAATTACAATAAATTAAAAACTGTCATACCGGAAAAATGATCGGCCCCAACGCTGATTTGGCAAACAAAGCCAGCCCCGTCATTTTATCCGGTACCCAGTAACCACCATACTATCGTATGCCCAAGCACTATCCATACGAATGCCGCAATCAAAAAGAACTATCAGAATACCAAAACAAAGAAGTGCCCAAAGAAAAACTTCC
>JBOEGA010000002.1:0-12946 GCA_050633205.1 Methyloligellaceae bacterium
GAATAGACCAGCGAGACGCGGAACAAGTGCAATAAGCAATAGAAATATCTCTGTCTGGTGGAATAACACCGATAACATTACAATGCCCTCTCCAATTTTGTAGAGGGTTCTAACAGTGAAATATTGGCTCCTTAAATCTGAACCGGATACTTGGTCTTGGCAACAGCAGCTCGCTCGTGGTGCTAAGGGCGAAATGTGGGATGGCGTTCGAAATTACCAAGCGGCTAAATTTTTGCGAGAAATGAAAAAAGGCGACCTTGGTTTTTTCTATCATTCCGGAAAGGAAAAAGCGATTGTAGGGATTGTCGAAGTAATTAAAGAAAATTATCCCGATCCTACAGATGAAAAAAATAGATTTGTCGCAGTTACGGTTAAAGCCCTTGATAGCCTGAACAACCCAGTTACTTTGGTAGAAATCAAGAAAGAAAATAAATTGGAAGGGATGCTGCTGATCAAACAAGGGCGTTTATCGGTGATGCCGGTAAGTGCCGCTCACTGGAAAATTATTAATAAGATGGCGAAAAAAAACCACGCTGAATAATTAGCGTGGTTTTTTTGATGGCAGCGCTGCTACTCTACAATACTAACAATAAACAACAGATCACCAGAGGATACTTGTTGGCCATTGGTCGCGTTTAAATGTTCAATGCGATAGCGTTTGTCTGAAGGATAGAGTTCAGCGTCTGAGCGATTATATTGGCTCAATGAAATTTGACTAAACATTTTCATCGCTTCCATTAACGCCAACGTCTGATCGATATTAACGATATCGCCTTGTTTGACGAACTCAGGATCTGAGGGCGAAGACGAGGTATAAAAAATTCCTGAAGATTGCGCGAACACTTTTAGCTCTTGACTATCATCGACGCGTATCGCATCAGTGTCGATGGCATTTGCGCCATCACTACTCGCAGCTTCTTCGATTTCTGCAATCAATTCATCCGCATCTAAAGTCGCCATGAATTTTGGTAGATATCCCGTATCGTATACACCGCCTCTAAAAGTTTCGTCTTTCAGGATTCGTTTTAATAAAGCAATATTTGTGGGAATACCTTCGATCACAACGCTATCCAAATAATCGTAGAGCTTATGAATAACATCGTCTCTGGATGAGCCGCGACATATGATTTGGGCGATTAAGCTATCGTAAAAGGGTGAAATCTCTATGTCCGTCGCCGCGATAGAAATAATTTCCACATCGTCTCGTTCGGGCATTATGCAGTTTGAAATTTTTCCTGGATTTGGCGCTAACTGCATTATCCCGTCGCTATCGACGACGACTTTCTCTGCGGTAACACGTACTTCAATAGCGTAGCCATTGTCAGCAGGTTCCATGTCTTCGATGCTGGCGCCGGAAGCAATATTATATTGTGCACTAACAATGTCGATGCCAGATGTCGCTTCAGTTACTGGATGCTCTACTTGCAGGCGTGTATTCATTTCCATGAAATACACCTCGTTAGCGTCAAGGTTGTAAATAAATTCAACCGTACCTGCACCTGTGTAGTCGACTTTGTCGGCGATCGCCAAGGTATCCTTTAAAACTTTTTGCTTGAGTTCTTCTGGCAACATTGTGGAGCCGGATTCTTCGACGACCTTTTGGTTATTTCGTTGTACCGAGCAATCGCGTAAACCTAAGACGCGAGCATTACCAAATTTGTCGCGCAATAGCTGTACTTCAATGTGACGCATCGAGGTTACAAATTTTTCTAAATACAAATCACCATTGCCGAATGCGGATCGCGCTTCGGTACTGATCATCGTGTAGTACTTGTACATATCCTCTGGGGTTTGTACAACTTGAATTCCTTTACCGCCACCACCGTGTACAGCTTTTAATAATACTGGGTAACCAATTTCTGCAGCGATATTTGATGCCTGTTCAGCGCTAATTAGAATGCCATGACTACCAGGAACGACGGGAACACCACATTCCTGTACGGTTTGAATTGCATTTGATTTATTACCCATCGTCATCATGCTGTAAGCACTTGGCCCAACGAAATTTATGTGATGGTTTACGCAAAGGTTTGCGAATTGCGGACTTTCAGATAAAAACCCAATGCCGGGATGTAGGGCCGTGACTTGCTCATACTCCGCGACTTTTAAAATTGAATGTGCATTCAAATAACTTTCGTCGGAAGAGTTACCGCCAAGACACACTAAACGGTCATTTTCTTTTAACATTTTTGCCGGTACTGCAGACATATCTGGGTCAGAGGCAACGAGTACAACTTGTAAATTGTTGTCGTGAGCTTTTCTAATCAATTTAACCGCGGTACAACCCCGTGCATGCACTAATACTTTTTCCAAAGGCTTCATTAAAGATTTTGGATCAACAGATAAGCTGACATCTTCTCCCAGCTCTCCGGGTAAGGCTTTACTGAAAGTGTTGTCGATAATCTCTTCAACAGTGAGTTGCGGTAGTGGAATATTCTGATCAATCTCTCGCAGCTTATCGTCTAGCTCTGGAGCGAAGGGGTGTTTCACCAAGCCGGCCATTGAATCGGGGTTGGTCGAAAGATAGTTAGATAAAGTTGAAGTTGAAGGTAGGTACGAAGGCACAATCATTTGTCCAGCAAAAGGCATATTACAGCCGGAAAAATAATACGTTTGAACCAATGGGTGAGTAACAAAGCTTGCTTGTGCTCCACCAGTACAATCGCCGTAGCCAAAAATCACAACGGGAACATCGTTATCTACGACAAATCGCGTTAAGCGATCATTTACGGCCGACATTGAAAATAACGCTGCAGCACCTTCTTTGGTTTGCATGCCACCTGAGCTAATAAAGCAGACAATGGGTATTTGCTGTTTGGCGCATTCAACTAATAAATGACAAAACTTTTCGGCGCTGGCCATATCAAAGGCACCGGCTTGAAAAGCTACGTTAGAAACCGCAACACCAACGCGTTTTTTGGTTTTGCTGTCACCCATTTTATATTCAGCGAACCCGGTAACAAGTCCGCAAGGGCGCATTTTTTTCTCAATGGCGGTTTCAATTGCCTGGCGAAAACCTGGGAAATTAACCGGGTTGGAGCTCGCCTTATCTGCGTCTAACTCGACAAATTTTGAAAAGTAGTGATTGATAATATCGTCCGGCGACATCTTCACTTGTTTTTTAACTTCAGTTAGCAGCCGTTGAATCAGAAGATCTCGGTAACCCATGATTAGGCGATTCCAGAAATCTTTGCGACGACCAATACGCGCTGGGTTTATAGCACCTTTAAAAGTACCGCCGCTTTCGCTGGCATAATATTCTGGCAATAAGCTTTCGAAGAAATACGTTAAAATTACAAATAGACTGTCATTCATTTGTGGGAAGCCAATGCCTTTCCACTCTTCAACTTTAACCAGTAATTCGCCACGGTTTCTTTGCGAAGCTAGAAATTGTAACCAGCTTTCGAATTGCAGCTTGCTTTTGTCGGCTTCGTTTGAATTTGCTTTGCTGGTGTCATTAAATTTGATTGCCGTGATCAAAGAACTTTCAAGTAACTTTCCGACCGAGGCTTTTGATAAACCTTTTGTTTCCATCGCCTCTTTTGCAATCGATGGCAAGTTGGTAACGACGTTGTTATAAAGCGCATCAAAAATTAATACGTTTTTACATTGCAAAATAAAATCTTCACGTAATTCTTTATGGAGTACGGTATCAAGTACCGTCATTTCACTGAGCGCCGGCCATACGGAGGTGGACGGAGTCTTCTCTTCATCCGCTAAAAGCTTAATGAGTTCATTAAAGTTATGTGGTGCGCNNATATCATCACGTTTACTGATGAAATTTTTCCATGCTTTTGCCAGCACATCGTCATAGATAATTTTGTCTGGGTTATCAATCCACGCGGTAAACAATTTCGCCTGTTCGAGCGTGAGGCGATCTTGTAAGTCACCTTTGGGTAGCGTTAATTTCGAAAGCCGGCCATATTCATTGGCTGAGATCGAGTGAATGCGACCGCGCAAACGTAAATAGCGCATGTAACGATAACAAAGTCCGAACACACTTGGTTGATTAGTTGGGCTGCGGACCAAAGTAATAGGGGAATTTTTTTCTAGGGCTTGGTTATATTCGGTAGGGTGTAAATAGCGGTCGAGATTACGTTGATAGTGTTGAATTAAATCTGGCGTCTTATCAACAAACTCCAATGCTGCTGTCTCAATGGCTTCGATACTAGAGACAATCGCTTTTTGTAAATTGTGCTGACGTTCGTCAATGTCGACAGGCGAGTAATCAATTACGCCATCGATACAGCCATTGGTAAGCAACTCTTCCGGAGCAACACCTACATTTTTTGCACATTCTTGCCAAGACAAATTCAATTTTCGAGAAATGCTTTGTAAACCTTGGGGTTGAATAGTATTGAAAATGCCGTCGCGCACCGACAATAAAATGTTCGCAGCGGCGAGAGGAATTGCACCGCCAGAATAACCGACACCCAAAACAATACCGACACTAGGCACATCAACGGCGGTACTTTCAGTAATCATTTGAGAGATGCTATGAGCTTGGTTGTTGCTATTGGCGAGTTCGCCGGCATCCGCTCCCGGGGTGTCGATAAGGTAAACAATGGGTAAGGATAAGTTGGCAAAGCGCCGAATGGTTTCGCTAGCGAGTAAATGGTGTTCGGGCATCCAAGAGCCATTCGCCGACGAGCGTTCTTGTGCAATGATGCCGATTCGACGATTGCCTGTTTTGAAAGGGAGTTCTATTTCAACGCTATAAAAAGAACCCTTTTCTTGAGTACTTATAATTTTGCCGTTGAGCCGAGAAATAATTTCTTTTGCGCCAGGACGTTTGCTGTGTTGTGCGGGTAAGACAACATCATTGATGTATTCGTCCACGCCCATCTTCTGTAATTGCCGCAATCGGGATTTGAGTTTTCGCTCTTCTACCAAACCATCCAAATGTTTTGCCGTCGCCAAATTACTATTGTCGCGAAAAAGAGAGAAATCAGATGCTAGGTATTCTGCTTGAATGAATAGGGAATCAACATTAACAGTATCGATGGAAGTTTTTGCGGTCATAAATATACTTCTCTTCAGTTCTAATTTAGCTATGGTTAGTCGATGCAAATGATGCGGCGGTCAAATTTGATTCGATAAATCTGAAACAATTAACAAGTGCCGATGCCGAACGTTGACGTCTACCCTTGGAGGTCAGCCCCCAGTTTTAGCGGTTTCCAGGCACGATTTCCCAATTATCCCTATATTTAAGTGCTATGGTACTATTGTTCGCTGAACGCATTGTTCCAAATATGGGACAATGCCAATTCCCGTAATTTGATAGTTGTAGAGACCAGGAATTAGACGTGATTGATCTCAATGCCATGATGTTGTTTGCCAAAGTTGTGGATGCTCAAAGTTATTCACAAGCGGCTCGCGATGCAGGAATACCGAAATCAACAATCAGCCGCAAAATCTCCCAAATGGAAGAAGAATTGGGCGTTAGATTGTTGCAGCGGAATACCCGACAATTGCGTCTAACCCAGGTGGGGCGCGAGGTTTACGATAATTGCGTGAACATCTTAAGGGAAGTTCACGCAGTTCATGCAACGATAGAAAATGCGCGTGATGAGGTATCTGGGAGTTTAAAAGTGGTACTCCCGATCTCTTTTAATCAAGAAGTCATGGCGTCTCTGTGTGCAGGTTTTCTTAAGCTTCATCCAAAAGTCGATTTAGAAGTTCAGTTTTCTGATGGTGAGACGGATTTAATCGGCAGCGACAATGATATTGCTGTGGTATTTGGGCCTTTGGCAAATTCTGATTCTGTGGCGAGATTGTTGTTCGAACGAAAAAGAGTGCTGGTTGCCAGCCCGGGCTATGTTAAGCAGCATGGCCATCCCAATAGTGTGGAAGATTTGGTTGATCACCATGGCTTAATGCTGGGGAATTCGCGTTCCGCGCCCATTTGGCCCTTGGGTACACATCAAGAAAAGCGTCTCGCGCGGATTAAGCCCAAGGCCTGGGCGAATAGTTCGGCAACCATCAAGCAGATGGCGAAAGAAGGTTTGGGTATCGCGTTGATGTCGCAGACTCAATGCCAGCAGGAAATAGATAGTGGTGCTCTGATACGTATATTGCCGAATTTGAATATCGAACCCATTAAGGCTTACGGGCTCTATGCTAGCCGCTTTCAGTTAGCGCCAAAGATTTCGCGTTTTTTAGATTACTTTGCTCAACACATCGACAAACAGGAAATGTCTTACCCCTTACGGCTATCTCCGGTTAAAGCGGTAGACTCGATTCATAAAAAATCCGAGCAATAAAAAAGCCGGGAATCATCTCCCAGCTTTTTTCGGTTCTTCCTATTCGCACTTATTTTTCACTCGTTCTGCTCGGTCCCTACTTCCCTAAAATCAATCTCGCTATTGGCCGCTAAAAAATAAACCGCAGCCCAAGCAGCGACGTTTTGTTTGAGTGCTTCCGGGTTTATTTTGTCTAGCGTGTCATTAGCGGTATGGTGGTAATCAAAATAATCACTGCCATCTTGGCGTAAACGAATCACTGGAACACCGGCATTCATTAGCGGGCCGATATCGGGGCCGCCGCTGGTGGCTTCGCCAGTCACAGCAATGTCCATTGTCGACAATACAGGTTTAACGATTTCGGCAAATTTCAAACTGTTGGTGTTAAATTCCCAAACTTCACCAGCTCCTAGGTCGGATTCTGAAGCAAGAATATGCTTGTTTAATTCCTGTTGATGAGCATCGCGATAAGCGTTACCTCCCCAGATGCCTGCTTCTTCATTCGCATACAAAACCACACGGAGGCTGCGCTTTGGGCGTGTCGGAAGCTCAGCAATCAATTGCGCCGCTGCGCTGATAATGGCGACGCCAGCGCCATCGTCAATTGCACCAGTACCCAAGTCCCAAGAATCCAAATGCGCACCAAGCAATAAAATTTCCTCAGGTTTTTCACTGCCAGTAAGTTCAGCAATCACATTAAACGATTGCCCACTTTGTCGCAGAGACGTACCAATATCTAAACTCAAGGTTACTTGGCCATGGCGTGACAAAATTCTAGCCAACTGTTCTGCATCTGGAACGGATAATGCTGCCGCAGGCAGTGGATCATCCATCCGCGTTGTTGAGCCGGTATGCGGCAAGCGATTGTGATCGCTACCCACACTGCGAATTAATACCGCAGCTGCACCTTTTTCTTTTGCGACCACTGGCCCGTCGCGGCGAATTCCCACTGTTTGTCCGTAACCTCGGCCTTCTCTATGACGCTCCATAGCTTGATTAATAAAAACAAATTTTCCTTCGACATCGGCGTTATTGGCTTCCTTAAGTTCGGCCAAATTATCAAACTCAATAACATCGGCAATTAGCTCACCGCCAGTTGAGCCGCTGTAACCTAGCGCGGTAATTTTTAATTCTTGTGGGTAAGGTGTAAGAACGTGCGCGACTTCTTTTTGTCTTTCCCAGATCGGAAAATTCACTGGTTCGAGCCAGACTTTATCGAAGCCTGAATTTTCAAGCATTTGTTTGGCCCAGGCGACTGCTCTCGCATCTGCAGAGGTGCCGGCTAACCTTGGCCCAATTTCTGTGGTTAGTGACTCAACAATTTCCCACGCGCGATTTGATTGTAAGGCGGTGTCGCGTAACAATTCTGCCGTTTCGATATCCGAATCTTTTTTGCTGCACGCCGTGAGAATGAAAAAAGATAAGATTCCGATTTGTAAAAATTGAAATAGTTTTTTGGATTTCATTATTTGATCGCTATGAATGAATTAATGGAAGCTGCTTATTATCTATAGATAACTTAAATTAAATTATCCCTACCTTCCTCTATCGCATGACAGGCAATTTTTCGCGTAGGATCGTTTTTTATATTTTGAATCTTCATTTCTTTGATAGCGGGCGTCTCATTTGCGCAGCGATCGTTCGCTAGGGGACAGCGAGGATGAAACAAACATCCCGTGGGTGGCGATAGTGGAGAAGGCAGTTCGCCTTTTAGCTTTGATAGATGTTTTTTGTCGCTGCTGCGTTTTTCGGGATCGGCAATTGGGCGCGCGGATAGCAATACTTGCGTATAGGGATGTTGAGGGTTGGCAAAAATTTCTTGGCAATTACCATACTCCACTGGGCGACCTAAATACATCACTAATAAATCATCGGCAATAAATCTGACCACGGATAGATCATGAGAAATAAACACATAAGTTAATTGAAGTTCTTCCCGTAGATCCGCCAATAAGTTCAGCACTTGCGCTTGTATTGAAACGTCGAGAGCCGATACCGGTTCATCAAGCACGACAACTTTTGGTTTTAACATCAAAGCTCGTGCAATCGCGATACGCTGGCGTTGCCCGCCGCTAAACATGTGTGGGTAGCGATCGTAATGTTCTGGACGTAATCCCACACGCTCAAGCATTTCATTCACCGCTTTGCGTCGTTGTTGATTGTCCATGTTGGTATTGATGATCAGTGGTTCGGCAAGTATGGAACCGATTTTTTGTCGGGGATTTAGCGAGCCGTAGGGATCTTGAAAAACGATTTGCACCATTTGCCTGAGAGCGATTTTTTCTTCTTTGGTTTTGACGCCTGCAATATCTAAACCGTTAATCGTTAGCGATCCGGATGTTGGTTTTTCAATAGAGGTTAGTAGCCGAGCCAAGGTTGATTTTCCGCACCCGGATTCTCCCACGACTGCTAAAGTCTTGCCTTTCTGCAAAGAAAAACTCGCGCCTGAAAGGGCCCGCACTTGAGCCTTTTGAAACATCGTATCGCCGCTAACTTGATAAGTTTTGTGGAGATCCTTCGCTTCGATCATGGCAGAATCGTTTGTGGCTTTGTCTGCAGTCACTATGTTATTTGGTGTAGACATTTATTGTCTCGAATAAATAATAAAGTACTCTACTAGAGGGTTGTTTAGATACTCGTTTGTGTGGCTATCGCTAGTCGCCTACCAAAGGAAAATGACAGCGCACTTCGTTACCAATGGGTTGTTCTGTTCGACATTCATCTTGTACGTATTCGCAACGAGGGCTAAACAAACAACCTTTGGGTCGATCTGTTTGTCCTGGCACCACACCCGGTATAGAAGGCAAATGATTGCTAGTGGCGCGTTCCGGTAATGCATTTAACAGAGCTTGGGTATAAGGATGTTTTGGCGATTTAAAAAGATCGATAACATTTTGTTGTTCGACTTGTTGTCCTGCGTATTGGACAATAACACGATCGGCAGTTTCTGCGACCACGGCCATATCGTGAGTAATCAAAACCAATGCCATTTCTTCGCTGGTTTGCAAGCTGGTTAACAAGTCGAGAATCTGCGCTTGGATCGTTACGTCTAAAGCTGTAGTGGGCTCATCTGCGATTAATAATTTCGGTTTGCAAGCAATCATCATTGCAATCATCACGCGTTGATTCATGCCGCCAGACATTTGATGTGGGAAAACTTTCAAACGTTTTTCTGGCGCCGGGATGCCAACTTTACCCAGTAATTCAATCGCCCGCTTTTCACTTTCTTTTTTGTTGAACCCCAAATGTTTTTTAATGCCTTCAGTTAACTGATAACCAACACTGAAACAAGGGTTTAAACTCGTCATCGGTTCTTGGAAAATCATAGAGATATCTTTGCCAACAATTTTCTGGCGCTGTTTTTTAGACAGAGATAATAAATCGATACCGTCGAACTGCATTTTGTCTGCGGTGATTTTTGCGGTCCAAGGAAGTAAGCCCATAACCGCCAACATAGATACGGATTTACCAGAGCCAGATTCGCCAACGATAGCGATAACTTCATCGCTACTAAAATTAAAATTGACACCATCAACCGCACGAAACCAACCATTAACAGTTTGGAATTCGACGGAAAGATTTTGGATGTCAACTAAACTCATTTTTTTGTGTTTCTAATCAGATTACTAAATTGCGTTGGGATGTTCGAAAAGCTGAATACTTGCCATTCATGGCAATAACGCACCGTGCGGACGCCGTTAGAACAGAAATAGACAATGTTCAACTCCCTAATTAGGATCGTTTCATTTTCGGGTCTAGCGCGTCTCTTAAGCCGTCGCCCATTAAATTAATAGAAAGCACTGTAATTAAAATCGCTAAACCTGGAAAAGTAATAACCCACCAAGCACTTAATACAAATTCTCTGGCCTCCGCCAACATTGTTCCCCATTCTGGAGTGGGTGGTTGTGCGCCCATTCCTAAAAACCCAAGCGCAGCTGCATCGAGGATTGCCGCAGAAAAACTTAAAGTTGCCTGCACAATCAGAGGGCCCATGCAATTCGGCAGGATGCTAATAAACATTAAGCGCAATTTCCCTGCGCCAGCGATGCGGCTGGCGGTAACGTAATCTTTCCCCGCTTCATTTATGGCTGACGCACGCACTAGTCGCACGTAATGAGGTAAATAAGTGATGGAAATTGCGATCATCGCATTACCTAAGCCGGGCTCAAGAATGGCGACAAGTACTAAAGCCATTAACAGCGATGGAACGGACAAAATAATATCCATGATCCGCATCACGATGGTTTCCCACCAGCCGCGAAAAAAACCAGCGGATAATCCCAAGATGACGCCGACACTCATGGTGAGAAAAATAACAATGCTACCGACGTATAAAGAGTAACGCGTGCCGTATATTAAACGGGACAAAATATCGCGGCCGACATCATCGGTGCCGAGTAAAAATTTAGAGCTGCCGCCGTCAATCCAGGCGGGTGCTTGTAGTAAGGCATCGCGAAATTGTTCGCTAGGATCGTGAGGAGCGACTATGTTGGCGAAACAAGCGAGAAATATGATAAACAAAATAACGCAGAGACCCGCGACTGCGCCTTTATTTTCTGAAAAATAAAACCAAAACTCTTTAAGTTGAATTTTTAAGGGCGATTCATTCAGAAGATCCAGTTCGTCTAGCTCTGATGCATCGCGCTTGTTATCAATGTTAGTTGCCGACTCAGACATTCTTATCGCTCGTGACTTAAACGTGGATTAATGAATCCGTAAGTTAAATCGACAATTAAATTGACAATCATAATCATCGACGCGATAAGCACTAAAGCACCCTGCACCACAAAATAATCGCGACGGAAAATCGAATCAACGACCCACTTACCTACGCCGGGCCAACTAAAAATCGTTTCCGTTAATATTGCTCCCGCTAATAAAACCCCAACTTGTAGCCCGATAACGGTGACCAAAGTAATGAGTGCATTGCGTAAAGCGTGAATGGCAATTACCCGAAAACTGCTTAAACCTTTGGCGCGTGCGGTTCGCACATAATCTTCATTTAACACTTCTAACATAGCCGATCGAGTTTGCCGTGCGATCACGGCGAGGGGGATGGTACCTAAAGCGGCCGCGGGCAATATTAAGTGGGATAGTGCTGAAGTCAGTGCGCCGGGTTCATTGCTAAAAAACAAACTATCAATAATCATAAAACCTGTTGTCGGCTCTAACCAGATCGTTGCGTCTAAGCGTCCGGAAACTGGCGTCCAACCCAAGACACCGGAGAACAACATGATTAACAGTAAACCCCACCAAAAAATTGGCATCGAGTAGCCGGTGAGCGACACCCCCATAATAGTATGGTCGACGAAAGAACCTTGTTTGACTGCGGCAAAAACACCTGCGGGAATGCCGATAATTATTGCGAGTAATAAAGCGCAAATAGATAATTCTGCGGTGGCGGCAAAGCGCGGTAAAAACTCATCAAGCACCGGTTGTTTGGTGACGAAAGATTCGCCGAGGTCGCCATGGGCGAGATCATTTAAAAAAGAAAAATATTGTTGCCAGACCGGTTTGTCAAAACCAAATTCCCGCGTTAGTTCAGCGTGGCGCTCTGCGGGCATGCCTCGCTCGCCGGCGAGTAACTCAATCGGATCGCCAGGAAGTACGCGCACAAACGCAAAGGCGACCAAAGTCACTCCGAGAAAGGTCGGAATTAATAATCCGATTTTGGTAAGTAGAAGACGAATCACGTAAGCAAACTTAACTCAAAAATTGCTCGCCGCGTTTTTCTAGATATTTTTTTAAATAACATGATAAAAAATACTTCGCAGCGAACCTGTGAATCTACTAGTAAAACTAGAAAATTAATTATTGTATATCCACTCCGTAAAAAATATTGCCCCCGAGTGGATCAATTTTGAAGTTGCTGACTTCTTTTCTGACGGGTTGAAATACAATTGAATGTGCCATTGTTGCCCAGGGTGCTTGCTCTTTAAAAATCACCTGCGCTTGCTTATAAAGTTCAATGCGCTCTTGTTGATCTGAAGTGGTTTTTGCTTGTTGAATTAAATCTTCAAAAGGCTGGTAACACCACTGTGAACGGTTGGCGTTGCCGACACCATCGCAACCTAGGAGCACGGCAAGAAAATTATCAGGGTCGCCATTGTCACCGGTCCAGCCCATTAACAAAGCGCCATCGCGGGCAGTATCTTTTGAGCGTTCTAAATATTCACCCCATTCATAAGAAACGATTTCCGCTTCTACGCCGATCTTTGCCCAATCTTCTTGAATCAATACAGCCATGCGGCGTGCATTCGGATTGTAAGAACGTTGTACCGGCATTGCCCAGATTTTAGTTTTGAGATTACTTACGCCGGCATCGTCCAATATTTTTTTCGCGGCTTCGGGATCATAAGGGTAATCATTTACCTCGTCGTTATAAGACCAGATCGTGGGAGGTATGGGGTTCTTGGCTACTGTCCCTGCACCTTGGTACACGGCTTCGAGTATCGCTTCGCGGTCAATGGCCATTGATAGTGCCCGCCGAACTTCGGCCTTATCGAAAGGAGGCATCATTGTGTTGTAAGCCAGGTAGCCAACATTGAGCCCGGGTTTTTCTAATAAATTCACTGCCGGATCGGTTCTCATCGCGACTAAGTCTGCGGGATTTGGATAGGGCATCACATGACACTCACCGGCTTTCAACTTTTGATAACGTACCGATGCATCGGGTGTGATTGAGAATATCAAGCGGTCAACGG
>JBOEGA010000003.1:0-96147 GCA_050633205.1 Methyloligellaceae bacterium
GTTAGCGTAGTCAGTATGATTAGGATTGCTGAAAATCGACTGTAGTTCATGCACTCACCCTGTTTTGTTTAACTGGTTTTCAAAGCTGGGGAGAGAGATATACTAGTTTTTCGGGAAAAATAAGACCAAAACTTCCATAATCAGAGGCAGGGCCAGGTCATGGCAGCGGGAAGGTTTTCCTGAAGAAAGCCTTCTCATGTGGATTATTGTTGTTTTTATGGGGGTCAGGAAACAGCGTTATTCATGTCTGAATCGATATTACGGCGTGCACGATATTCATTCACGAAACGCAGCGTCATGTAGTATGAGGCCCATGACCAGACGATTGCCCATATAGCAGAACCGATACAGAGAGGAATGCCGATCTGGGAAATGATAACATTGGCTGAGGCGAACATCTGAGCCCAGAAATCCGGTCCGGCTTCCATTTTAGCGACTNNCGGCCTGAAACCCCTGAATACCCGAGAATTTCCCAAGGGCGATCTGTCCGGTTATGTAAAAAGCATAGAAAAAGGGTGGAAGAGTGAAAATATTGGTGATCCAGGTCCAGGCAAGGCCGGGAACCAGTGCAAAATCCCAATGGAGAAGCTTTCTGGAGAATAACCAGGTCAGAAAGACCAGCGTCATTTGTAGTCCAAAAAACGGAGACATGGCCCAGAACATGCCAACAGCCACTCCGCGTGCGGAATGTTCAGCAGGTTGTTTACTGCGCTTCAGGGGTACAAAAAGCCTGTATCGTACAAGCCTTTCAATTGATTGGTACCAGTTTAGCTTGCCATCTGTGGGCATAGGCGTCTTCAAGCTCCATAAAAATTCAAGTTATCTCAGCGTCTTCTCGTCATTTGTTAACGCCTATAATCATGAAAGGAGTACAAACAATATTTTCAAGGTACAATACAGAAGAATCTTAATTACATATAGGTAACTAAATTCAACATGTGATGCAACTGATACACATACACGAAATGTACTAATAAAGACAAAACTTGACGCTATCTGCCATATTCATGAATTATATGAATATTTAGCCTTGAAATTGAAAGAGTATGTTATGAAAATAATGCGAGTTTTCTGTGTTTGTTCTACTATTTTCCTAATATTTTTTTCCTCTCAGAGCCTATATGCGCAGGATCTCACAGTTTCGGCTGTTTATAAGGTGCAGTTTGGAGGGGTTGAATTGGGAAAGTTCCGGTTTCAGTCAGTTGTTGAGAATAACAATTATAAGATAACGGGACGGACAAAACTGAAGCTCATGAGCGGACTTGCCATGGACTGGCGGATGAATATCCATAGCAAGGGGGAAGTTACCCATGCGGGTCCGCAGCCGATGAATTTCGGGTATAGCTTTCAAAATAGAAAAGGCAAAGCGAAGAAGCGGAATATTACCTTTAATCAATTGCCTAACGGTGATCTGGAGGTTTTACCAAAGCCAAAGGTCCGAAAGGGGCATATCCCACTTAGGCAGGCGCATCTTAAAAATGTTTATGATCCGCTCAGTGCACTGATCAAACTCACTCTGAATGAAGGGGAGCCTCTTGGGAGGGGCGTATGCAACAAGACAATACGCCTGTTTGACGGGAAAGAACGTTATGACATTGCATTTCAATACAAGTCTGTGAAAGTTGCGGAGGTCGGGCACAAGAAGCTGTCCAAGGCCAAATCCTACGTGTGCAGTCTTAAATATATACCTGTTTCAGGGCATAAACCCAGCGATAAAACAAAGAAATATATGGCAAATGCCAAAGCTATTGAAGTCTGGTTTATTCCATCAAAAAATGCTGGAATTTATATTCCTCACAAGATCAATATACCTACGCCTTTCGGAACGGATACTACGATAAAAGTTCGTTCGTTTACTGTTCAGAAAAGCGGAGGGAAGCCTGTCAGGCTGGTGAGATGATCAGTTTTTGAAATAAAGGAATTATGTTTTCCGGCAAAGGTGTTGATTTGCGGGATGTCATATCCATCAATACCAGTACGGCTTCTGCTGTAGATGTACATAGATCCCCCTGATACATGGCTTGTACCATTGTTACAGAGCTACGGCCGGTTTTTGTAATCCCTGTTCCTATCCTGACTTTGCCTGGCCAGCTCATTTCGCCACGGTAACTCAGGTTGAGTTGTGCTATGACGAAATGAGTGCCTGTACCTTTTAGTTGCTCGCGAACTCCCGATTCATGGGTTAATGATACCCGGCCAGTTTCCAGATATGCAGCAAAAGCTACATTGTTTACGTGGCCAACAGAGTCGGTATCGCTGAACCGGACCTGTTCCATGGTCTGGTGTGGAAAATCATCGATCGTCAGATTTTGCCAGGTATTGTTCATAAAATTCCCCAAACATTATGTGATTTTGCAGGTACTATGCATATTTATGTAAAGGGAAACAAGGCGGAAGGTATGGGTGCGTCAGCATGATAACTGACGCCTGTAGTATTAAGCGGGTTGCATGACGGTGTAGGATTCCAGTAAGGCTACAACTTTTGGAGGCAGCGGAGCTGACTTTCGTGTTGCCTTGTCCATCATTACGATTACAGAATCTGATGTAGCAGCGCAAATCCCTTCATTAAAGAGAGACTGAACCACTGAAATTGAGGTTCTGCCAATGCGAGCAATTCCGGTTCCCATATCAACCCGGCCAGGCCATGAAATTTCAGTGCGGAAGTTTATGTTGCACTGAACAAGAACAAATGCCGAGTTTGGGGCGTGCTCTTTGATACCGCCTTTATACAAGAGCTCCAAGCGTCCTGTTTCGAAAAAGCTCGAGAATGCAGCATTGTTTACATGACCGACAGTGTCGATGTCTGCAAACCTTATTACATCATGGCTCTTTCTTGGAAAATCATCGAGTTTGAACCCCTCCAAAGATGATTTCATAAGTCCTCCTATAAACAGTTTTTGTTGCAGTGCACTATCTCAAATTGAAGAACTTTCGTCAATTATTTTTGACACTGCGTCAAATAATGCTTTACTCTGAAGACTAAAGAATCATGGGGCAAAATGGAGCAGGAAAATGGGACGTAGAAAGGAATTTGACGAAGGTGTGTTACAGGATAAGGCAATGTCTTTATTCTGGCAGAATGGTTTCCATAAGACCACTCTGGCCTGTCTTGCCAGGGAGGCGGGGATTAAGCGTGGTAGTCTTTATAACGCATATGCGAACAAGGAGAATATCTTTTTAGAAGCGTTCAGGAAGCAGACGGACAGTTATCTTGAAGAGTGCAAGCAATCGCTTCAGAGATCATCGTTGAAGAGTGCCCTGCGGGTATTTTTCCGGGTGGCTATTCAATTGATGAGGGAAGGGGAGCCTGCGCATGGTTGCCTTACAACCCGAATTATTGTTGAAGCTACCGAAGATATGAAAGAGATAAAATCCTGTATTACCACTTATCTGGATGCAGTTGAGGTTGAATTGCGAAACCGTTTTCAGCAAGCTATTGACGAGGGTGAATTTCAGGGCAATCCTGACAGATCTGCCAAGCTTGTTATTGCTGTTGTTCGCGGTATGGCAGTTATGGAGCGTGCCTATAGCGATGAGAAGCGGCTTCAGGAGATTGCAGATGAAACTTTATACCTGCTTTTGAATACAAGTTAGAAGGCTGCCACTCTGTTGCCAGAGTGGCGTAACGAATTATTGGTCGTAATCGGTATCTTCATTATTTTCTTCATTCTCCTCGGTATCTTCATCTCCGAAGTCGGGGTTATCATCCCTGTTTTCATAGGCTTCTTCATCTGCATCAGCCTCAGCTTCTATAGCCTTTTCAACTAATAGCCCGCCAATGCCAAGTATAATATCCCGACCATGATGGTGTTTGCCGGCCTGTGCAGGAGCGCTTGTTATTATAGTAGTTGTTGCAATTAATGCTATTGTCAACATTGCGATAAAGACAGTTTTGAATTTATTTAAAGATACCGACATAGCTTACCTCTGAGTAATGTGTAAAATTTTTCTCTTATCAATTAGACGGGGTGGCGGGTAGGAAAGTTCAAATATTATTTAATTTTTTTATATCGGGACTTCGGACTGTTTTATGTTCAATTCAAGCATGAAAGGGCCTAACGCTGGTTAGCTATCAATATATCATGGTGCGGGGAGAGGGGGATAAGTAACTTTAATCAGACGTATCTGTCTTGTGAAAAGTGTTATTTTATAATGAGTTACCTTTGATGGTGGCTGGCGGAAAAATCCGCTCAGCCGTTTTTTCGGGGTGCTTATCTGTTAAAAACCGGCAATTCCGAGTTACGTCAAGTTACGTTCTGATTACTCCGGGATTACGTATAATCACCTGATATACCTTAACAGATACGCAGAGTGCCGTTCTATCCTACTGCCTCGGCCCGAAGTTCCTTCTTGGACAGTTTTCCGACCATTGTTTTCGGTAACTCGTCCCTGAATTCTATTTCTTCGGGCATTTCGATTTTTGACAGTCTTTCTTTCAGAAACTCTTTCATTTCATCGCTGCTAACGCTTTGGCCATCGCGAAGTTTTACGAATGCCTTTGGAGCTTCACCACGATACTGGTTTGGGATGCCGATTACAGTTACTTCTTCGACTGCCGGGTGCTCGTATATTGCTTCCTCGATCTGGCGTGGATAAACATTATATCCAGAGCAGAGGATCATGTCTTTTATCCGGTCTACTATATAGAGATATCCGTCTTCATCCATGTAACCCACGTCACCTGTTCTGAAGAAATCTCCGACCATGACTTCGGCGGTTGCTTCCGGCTTATTCCAGTAGCCAAGCATGACCTGAGGGCCTTTGATACAAAGCTCTCCGCGCTCGCCAAGTGGCATTTCAATGTTCGGGTCATCCAGCGAGCGGATAGAAACCACAGTGCCTGAAATCGGGATGCCGATTGAGCCTTCTCTGGGGCCCTCGGATGGAATGCTGACCGCTCCAGGAGAGGTTTCTGACAGTCCATAACCTTCGGGCATATTGGCGCCGGATAATTCTGTGAATTCCCGATAGACTTCAACAGGGAGTGGTGCTCCGCCAGACAGGCAGTGTTTCAGGCTGGACAGATCGTAGTTTCTGATCTTGGGATGGTTGAGGAATGCGATAAAGATTGTCGGGACCCCCGGCATTAAGGTCGGGCGTTTGGTATGGATCAGTTTTGCGCATTCGCCAGGATCAAATTTGGGGACCAGTATCAGTTCGGCACCGAACGCAATTCCCATATTCATAATTCCGGTCATTCCAAATACATGGAAGAGGGGCAGAATAGTCATTATCTTTTCTTCACCGGGAACACCATCTACATACCAGTGAACTGCCTGATCCACATTGTAGGACAGGTTTGCATGAGAGAGCATTGCTCCTTTTGGCTTGCCGGTTGTGCCGCCGGTATATTGCAGGACAGCTACGTCTTTGTTTACATCGACAGGAACAGGTTGATACCGGCCATCATTATTTATGACATCTTTGTAAAGGTGAATTTTTTCACGTTGTCCGGAGCCCTTAATATTTCCCAACTCCTTTTTCTTTGCAATTGAAAACAGAAGGGATTTGACCGGAGACAGGAATGTGGAGAAAGGAACAATGAGCGCTCTTGACAGGACACCCTTTTCGAGAAGGGTTTCTACCGGGTTAAACATGAGCTTCAGATCATGAGTGATCATCAGTTCTGTTCCGCTGTCCTTAATCTGATATTCCAGTTCAGGAAGGGTGTAGAGCGGGTTATAATTTACGACAATTCCACCAGCTTTCAGGATTGCAAAATAAAAGATGACATGGGCCGGTGTGTTGGGGAACATCAGGCCAACCTTGGAGCCTGTGCCAACTCCTATCTGCTGGAGCCCTTTGGCAGCACGATCAACGAGATCGCATATCTCGCTATATTTAAAGTCTTTTCCCAGGAACGAAATGCATATCTTGTCAGAGAACTTCTCTTTAGCCCGATCCATCAGATCATGGATTGGATAGGGTTCGGGTGTAAGGTCCCATCGTACATCCTTATGGTAGCTTTTCAGCCAGGGGTATTCTTGTGCTGCGGGGGAGGTCTTCGGCATTTCAGTCATGTGTGGCACGCCTTTATCTTGCAAGCTTCTCATTGAAAACGAAAAGCCTGACTTACGTTTCCTGTTCCAGAGACGCCCATATCAGGGCTTGTTTTCTTTAAGATTGTCTCCCGAGACGGATTATTTGAAAATTAGACTCTTGTTCAAGTATATGGTCCAAAAAAGTAAATTTATGGTTGTGAGGCGAGGATTAGGGGAAGGAGGTCCGCTTCGGCGTTTATGTGTGCTGATTATTTTTATGTTTTTCTATCTATTTATCAGAGGCTGGTTTTTCACAGAAGGCTCGAATATAATTGAATATGATTGCTGGTACCAACATTCTGTTGACAATAGCCATCCGTTTAAGTGTTACATTATAGCAACGATGAATTATCTCTCGAAAAATTGAATGTCTTCTCATTGACTGCCAAACCCCCTAGGGGTATTTGTTGTGACAATAGTTGTTTGAAAGTCGGGCAGATGCGAAAGATATGTTCTACATTTCTGGTTTTCGTATTTTTGATTGTGAGCGTCTGCTCCGGTCTGCTCTCTTCATTTGTGGAAAATGCAAATGCAGTTGAAACTTCTCACAACCATGTTTCATCTCATCATTCTCAAAATGATGGAGATGGAGATACTCCAATAAATCATTGCTTCGAGAAATGTATTAAAAGCACTTTATTGACATCCCCTACAAAAGAGAAAAAATTTACAGGATTTTCCGCAAGCTATTTTGTGTTGTATTTGAATGTCCTGATTTACCCCGGGGAATATGACAATAGCGACAATGCTAACATTTCTGAAATAGGATCTGTCGAAACAGGTTTTCCCGATATTCTGCATATTAGCAGCCGTCTGCGCATCTAGCTCCCGTTCACATAACAAGCCTACGGTTTTCACCGATTCAATCACTTATTTAAATGTGAAACAGGACTATTATGAATAGATTTCTTTTATCTGGCTTAGTGGGCCTAATGGGCCTTGCCGGATGCCAGACGCTGCCCAAGCAGACTGCCGAAATTATCGGACATCCAGCCAATCCCAGCAGTAAGCAAGGCAAGGCACTTGCTGTAACCAAAGTTCTTGATGAGAGGGATGATCTCACTGACCCTTTCCAGCCCCGGTCACGCAGCAATCCGGTTCCCGGGAATACCCAGGAAGATCATTCAGCACATAAAATGCACAAGCATTAAGGCTGTTGGGGGGAATATGAAAAAACATTATAAAACAATGTCACTGTTGATCCTTTGCCTGGCAGGGCTTGCCGGATGCGCTTCTTTATCAGCCAGGCAGGCGTTATTGGAAGTTTCAGAGGATGTGTACCGCAGAACAGGTAAAAAGATTTCATGGAATACAGGAACCAAAGCAGATCTGGATGTTGACAAGCGTGTGAAAAAGCTTTTGTCAGGGAGACTGACTGCCAAAGCTGTAATTCAGATTGCTTTACTCCGAAACCGGTCACTTCAAGCGACCTATACAGACCTTGGCGTTGCTCAGGCAGATCTGGTTCAGGCGGGACTGCTTCGTAACCCAATACTGGATGCCGCCGTTACCTTCCCCGAAGGTGCGGATGTGCCTAATCTGTCATTTGGGCTGGCTTTTAAATTTATCGATATGTTTCTTATCCCGCTCCGAAAGGAAGCGGCAAAGTCTGAACTTGAGCAGGCAAAGCTTCGGGTTTCGGGGGCCGTTATCGATCACACGACCCGTACTCATCTTGCCTATATAGATCATGTGGCGGCACAACAGCAGGTAAATCTGCTCAAGCAGGTTATCCGTTCTATTTCCGCTTCAGTTGATACAGCCAGAGCTTTGAGAGAAGCAGGCAATATAACCACATTACAGTATGATCAGCAGAAAAATGCACTAACCCAGTCAAAGCTTGAACTGGCAAATGCGGAGCTGACATCAGGACAGACACGCGAACGCCTTAATGTCCTGATGGGACTGACAGGTTCCGAGACTCACTGGCGTGCACCAGACCGTTTACCGGGTATTCCCTCAATCAGAGGCAGTTTGAAAAATATTGAGGGTCAGGCGGTTAAAAGCAGCCTCAATCTGGCTGAAATCAAGCAGGAACTGCAGACGATTGCAATTCGATACAGGATTACCAATGTATTGTCAGTTTTACCTGATCTCGAAGCCGGAGGGGAATATGAGCGCGATGATGGTGAGGTAGAAAGAGGACCTATTGTCGAGATTGAGATTCCTATTTTTGATACAGGAAAGGCAAAAAGGGCAAAGGTCATTCTGGAAGTGAGAAAGTTGCGAGATCAGTACTGGGATATGGGTGTTCGTATCCGTTCAGCCGCCAGACTGTATAAGGCAAAATTGCTAACACAGAGAAAAACCCTCTCTTACTATCGAAGTACAGTATTACCTGAAAGCCAACGAATGGTAAAAGGGATGCAGCGCGACTATAACGCCATGCAGTCGAGCGTATTTCAACTGATTAACGCCAGGAAACAGCAGATCGTCACAGGACAAAAATATATTGCTGCACAACAGTCCTACTGGAAAACCTTTATATCCTTTCAACAACTTACAAGTGGCCGCTTGCCTGATAGTGCAGGAATGGAAAGTTCCGGGAAAATCGAATCTGCGCAAGCTGGCAGCGGTGAAAGTGGAGGTCACTGATGAATAAAACACGTCGAGATTTTCTGGCAACGTCAGGTCTTGTGGTTGCCGGTGCAGCCGTGGCCGGCAAATCAGTTCTTGCTGCGGATAATCCTCATGCAGGGCATGATATGAGCTCTCATGCTAACCATTCCATGAAAAAGGATGTCAAAGTCAGCGGCTCGGGCAAATATAGCACTCCAAAAGGTAATGACTTCTATGCCCGTACAGTCGATCCTGATGCCAGTTACCCGCCCGGGGAACCGGTAAAGGATTATACACCGGTTGTGGTTCCAAACGGCACTACGCTGTCTTTCAAGGTCGTGGATGGTGTCAAAGTCTTCCACCTGACAGCGGAGCCGGTTTTTCATGAGTTTGCTCCGGGTTTCAAAGCTCATTGCTGGGGCTATAATGGCCGGGTTCATGGCCCTGTTATTGAAGCTGTGGAAGGTGATAACATACGCATTTATGTAACGAACAAACTATCCGTTCCAACCACTGTTCACTGGCATGGTCTTATTTTGCCAATGGGAATGGACGGGGTTGCCGGATTGACCCAGCGAACTATTAAGCCAGGTGAAACATTCAAATATGAATACAAGCTGGTTCAACATGGAACCTTTATGTATCATGCGCACAAGGATGCCATGACGCAGGAGGGGATGGGGTTGATGGGGATGTTTATCATTCATCCACGTAAACCCAAGCGCGAGCGTCCTGACAGAGACTTTGTACTTCTTATGTCAGAGTGGGATATCAAGCCCGGTACCTACAGACCTGATACATCAGTATCCAGCGGATACAATACCCTGACACTGAATGCGAAAGTTTTTCCGGGAACTGAGCCGCTTATTGCCGGACTGGGGGAAAGAGTGAGGATCAGAGTTGGCAACCTGTCTGCTATGGATCATCACCCCTTCCACCTGCATGGACATGCGTTCAGGATTACAGAAACAGATGGTGGCGAGATACCTGAAGCAGTGCAATGGCCGGAAGTTACAGTGCTGGTGTCAGTCGGGCAGACCAGAAATATCGAGTTTGTTGCTGATAATCCGGGCGACTGGGCGATGCACTGTCATATGACGCACCATACCATGAACCAGATGGGACACGGGTTACCTAATATGGTTGGAGTGAAGGCTGAAGATGTGGATCGGAAAGTGGGCGGTCTTCTGCCGGGCTATATGACAATGGGAACGAATGGTATGGGGGACATGGGAAAACATGCCCAGCATATGGATATGCCTGAAAACAGTATCCCGATGGTCGGAACTGAAGGACCGTATGATTATATCGGCATGGGAGGCATGTTTACCATATTCAAGGTTCGGGAAGGCATTAAGGATTATAAAGATCCAGGCTGGTACAAGACTCCGGAAGGAACACTTGTCGGTCCGGCTTCCAAAGCTGACCTGAAGCGTGACGGGATAGAAGTATAGAGATTGGATATGAGGATAATGATGAAGAAAACTATTGGATTTTCTGCCGTATTTGCTGTTGCCCTGATCAGTACAATCCTGGTTTCGGAAGCTCATAAGGGAGCCAGTGGTATTGTTAAGCAGCGTATGGACTCTATGAAATCAATAGCATCGCAGATGAAGACGCTGAAAGGACTTCTGTTTGGAAAATCTGCATATGATGCAGAGGGAGTAAAGGCAGCTGCGGAGTTGATTAAGAAGCATGCCGCGGAGGTTCCCTCCCAGTTCCCCAAAGGAAGCCTGAATCACCCCAGCGAGGCTACTGATGCGGTTTGGAAAGACTTTGATGGCTTTAAAAAGGAAGCTTCCAGGCTTGCTGGATATGCCGATATAATGATCCTGGCTGCCGATAATCCTTCTGATGCCAACTTCAAAATGACAGATAGCAAAGAAATTTCAGAGAATGAGGAATTACTAAAAAAAGGCCCGCCTCAGGCTGCTTTTTTTGCTATGGCTACCACCTGTCAGAGTTGTCACCAATCATACAGGAAGAAAAAATAATGGCTTTATCCCCTTGATATGCCGATCTTACGACTATGTGTCGTGACGGCAGTGACGGGGTGGAAAAGCTCACTTGACAAAATATGATTAACTCACTGATACTCGGGCCATGACAGGACAAATGCGAAAATTTCTGGCTATTGTTTTTATCGGATTTACGATGATGGCGGTTATGCAGTCTGCTATGGCAGGTGCTATGGAGTTGAGCATGTCCATGGCCGATATTATGGATAGCAATTGTGAGTCCTGTCCTGTTGAAAATGACGGATCGCATGTTAATTGCAGCTTTGACTGTATGTTTACAATTTCGGTTTTGCTGCCTGTGAACGGCAGCAATTTTCCCAATTACGGGAAGAGTAAAGCAGAGCCCGGTTTTATAAAAGGTTCCGTCGATCGAAAATTTCCTCCGGATACCCAGCCTCCCAAAACAGTTTCCTGAATGAATATACTCAATCTGCCATGCATCATTGTTGAGATGATATGGCGGGCGGGTTGAGCGATGGTTATTCTGACAAATTCAAAGAAAAAGTATGTAATTTACAGGCCTATAAAGGATACCTGATATGACGAGAATACTAACTGTATTGATGACGCTTGCCTTTCTATCCACTCCCGTATTTGCTGCAGGTACGAAAGACAAAGCTGCGACTATGTATAAAAATCCCGGATGTTCATGCTGCGATGGTTATGCGAAATATCTCAGGAAGCATGGCTTCAAGGTTGAGGTGAAGGAGACGGCTGAGCATGATGCTATAAGCAAAAAGGCCGGGATACCTGAGGACTTCCAGGGGTGTCACACGACTTTTGTTGATGGCTATGTAATTGGCGGACATGTTCCTATGTCAGCGGTTAACAAGCTTTTGAATGAGCGCCCTAAGGTCAAGGGGATTTCCCTTCCCGGTATGCCTGCCGGATCGCCCGGAATGGGAGGCGAGAAGGATGAGACATGGAAAATATATTCCATTGGTGACGGCAAACCGAAGGTTTATGTGACGGAGTAGTCGTTTTTTGAGGGGATGGGGGGATGCTTTTCCCTTTCCCCTTATTAATGCAAAAAGGCCCGGTTAAGTCGACTTTATGACAAAGAATAGTCAAGGAGCTGTTACATAGCTTTGCGATATAACGCAATGTTTTTAATGATTAACAGCGGTGGCGTTTCTTTCCTTTAACTGTTTCTGAGGCCTTGATGAACTTATTCCTGAAACGAGTGTTCGTTGTCTGCTGTTTTATCTTTCTGAGCAGTTGTGCTGCACACTTACAAAATGATGTGCTGCCTTCGGGCATCTGCAGTGCAAACGCAAAATATGAAGGCTCTGAAAAGCAGGGCTCTCCGGCATTTCCGACCCTTCCGAAAGACAGGCTTAATATTAACAGAAGAATGCCTGCTGGACTTTCCGATAAACTCAGTCTGGTATTTAATGAAACAATACAAAAAACAAAAGCCACTGCCGGTTCTGTTACAATATGGGATCCGAAGAGTGGGTATTGGGCGGCGAGCAAAGGGCCTGATACTGCTGATAGATACTGGGTTGCAAGCACGGGCAAAATGATAACATCGTCAGTCATTCTGCAAATGGTGTCTGAAGGCAAGCTCAGTCTGAAGTCAAAGTTGTCAGAGTGGTTTCCCGAGTTTCCAAATGCAGAGCTGATAACGCTTGACCATCTGTTATCTCATACCAGCGGGATATACAGTTTTAATTCCGATGAACAGTTTCGCAAGGAAAAAGGGTATAAGTCTCCTGCCCGGTTATTGGCCATTGCCCGCAAACATAAACCGTTGTTCTGTCCTGGCACGCGATGGAATTATAGCAATACCGGGTATATTTTACTTGGGCTGATTGCAGAGAAAACTGATGGTGCTCCATTGAGTGTCATTGTAAAGCGAAGGATTGCCATACCCCTGAATCTGAAATCTCTAAAGGTTGTGCAGGCCAACGATTCTTCCAGCCTTTTTGTCAAATCAGCTTTGCGTCCTGCCCCAACGGCAAGGGATGTTTCTACGGTTTATGGGGCAGGGGGAATGATAATCAATAACCGTGATCTTCTGGTCTTTCTGCATAGCTATATGGGGGGCAAAGTTGTTTCCCTGAAAACGAGCCTTCAGCCGCTTTTCAATATGTTTCAGGGGCCGATGTATTATGGCCGGGGTGTTATGGTTGTCAAAGTTCCCGACCGCAAGAAGCCTACAATATGGGTCGGGCATTCAGGTGGTTCTCCGGCAACCAAGTCTATCGCTTTTTATGATGTGAAGCGCAAAGTCTATATTACAATATCACTTAATATAAACGGGCCTGCTGAAGCCATGGCGAATTCTCTGTTAAAGGTACTTGATTAGGAGTAGTTCCGGGAGATGATGAGAATCGTTGATTTTATTGAACATAAAAGCGCTGTTCCCTGTCTGAAGGACAGGCTGAATGAATATCTGTTGGCGAAAACTGATTGATTTTTCAGGGTTCTGGAAAGAATAAGCTCTTGTTTTCTCTTGGTATTTTTCGTTTTTGTGAATGTTTTTTTCTATGATTACTGAATATTCTTCCATAAAAAAGGACAAGAAGAAGCCTTTTCAGGAATAAGAATCTACAAGGTATTTTATTACCTATATATTTCATTCCCGGTGCAAAATAAGAATTGTAGTTTGCAATTAAATCGCTAAATACATCTCAGCCTTCTGAGGCAGTCTTATTGAATTTTTTCTAAAACAATCGAATTGGTATTTTTTGCGTGCGTGAGGTGCAACCCTTGCGCCTGCGTGGAAGTGAGCGCTGTTATGTGGACAGATGTTAATAAAGTTGATGTTTTGAGGGATACCCGGGATTACCGTATTGATTTCCTTCGCGGTCTGGCTTTGTTGTCGATTTTTATAAATCATGTTCGCGGGAACTTTTATGAGAAGTTCACGCATAAGAACTTTGGTTTGTCTGATGCTGCAGAAGTTTTTGTTTTGCTCGCAGGTGTTGCTGCAGCTCTGGCGTTTTATCCAAAATATGTCAAGGGCGGGCATGATGCGACTATACGGAAAATAGGTGAGCGTATTGGTTCGCTTTATTTCTGGCATATATCCATGACGATGTTTGCTCTGTCGATGTTTGTTTTTGCCGGGGCGATTTTTCATAACCCTGCATTGTTCAAGGAAATTAACATTGGCCCTGTAGTAGCTGATCCTCTACGTGGATTTCTTGGTCTGTTCGGAATGGGGCATCAGCTTGGCTATTTTAATATTCTGCCTATGTATATGGTATTGCTGGCTTTATTGCCTGTCATAATGTCCCTGTACAAAGTGAATATCAAGCTGCTGCTTGCGGTTTCTATCAGTCTGTATCTGTTTTCGGGGTTTTTCTATTTTGGTTTGCCTAATTACCCGAACAAAGGTGTATGGTTCTTTAATCCATTATCCTGGCAGTTGCTGTATGTAATCGGGTTTGCCGGCTGGCTTTATGCTCGTGAGCATGGCGGAATTCCGTACAACAAATATGTATTCTGGGCGGCTGTTGTTATGCTTGTCTGGTGGTGTCTGTGGGTACAGTTTGGCTGGTGGCACTTGTGGTCGTATGTGACACTAAAAGGTGCTGCAGGTGCTCTGTGGGGCTTTAACAAGTCATTTATCAGTATACCACGCCTGTTGCATGTTCTGGCTCTGGCTTATGTGTTTATCCATAGTCCGCTGCCTGGATTGCTACAGAGAATTATCAGCAAGAATAATCCTCTTGTCCGTATTGGGCAGCATGGATTGCATCTGTTCTGTTTCGGTTCAGTATTGTCAATGTTTCTGCTGATTATAAGAATTCAACTTGGGGGCAGTATTCTGCTGGATACAGTGCTTGTGGGTTTTGGTATTTACTGCCATTTCGCTCTTGCCAGCTATCTGTCCAGACCTAACAAGTCTAAAACTGACGGTCCGCTTGTGGCTGGTGGTGTTGCCACATAGAACATAGCCATTCACAATGGACCAGACCGACGCTTTGCTCCTGCCCAAGTGCAGGAGCGGGGTGTCGGTTTTTTTGTTTTACAGCCTGTATTGCAAGGTACGTTCTTCCAGAAAAATGGCGATTGAAACAGCCAGCAGGCAGAAGGCTGTTCCTTCTGCTATGGTCGGGACAAGCATGATGTAGTACCAGGTCGCCGGTTTGATATGTGGCGCGAGATTATAAAACGGGGCTATCAGAGAAAGTTCAAGAAAACCACTGATCTGGATGGTTTTTGAGGAGACCAGGCCTCGGGGGATCAGCAGTTTTTCAAATATTATATGGCCTACCTTACTCCAGCCAGTGCGGATAAGTATGTAGCTCATGCTCAGGAAAGCTATCCATGGCAGGGTAGGGGCATTTCGTTTTACCCAGGTTCTCTGGTTTTCATTCAGGTTTACTATTCGCCAGCCTTTCAGGAGGTATGCATTTTCCAGTATACGTCTGGCGAATATTGCGTAAGCCAGTCCTGCAAAGCCGAATGTTGCTGCGTAGAGAAAAGTGGACAGGAGGGCGTGTTTCCATGCCCGCCAGTAAAGGAAGTAGAGCGGAGCGATAAATAATGCCCATGCCCAGGGAGCTTTGGGGCCTGGAATCTTCTGGTTGGTGGCGTTGTTTACGAAATAATATAGGTCGTTTTTTGTTTCTCTTCTTGCCCGCATTATTATGTACCCTGACTGGTTGGCGCTTACGGGAAAGATATCTCTGGAATCAGACTATTTTATTACGGGGTTGTGATGGGGAAATTTGCGAGGCAGGCAAAAAAATACCGGACTGAAGCCCGGTATCAGTGAACCTCATCCTCCCAAGGACCTGGCTCAAATCGCTCTTTTTTGTTGAGCTTATTCTTTTAACTAGTTCAATTTGCCATTCAGATCCTGAATTGACTTTTTGATCAGGTTATTTGCATCTTTATCTGAAAGGTTTTCAGAAATAAGCTTTTCAGTTGCTGAAACTGCTACGTTAATTGCAGCAAGGCGAACTTCGTTTGTAGCCTGCTCCTGAGCGCGTGCGATTTTCTCTTCAGCCTGAAGAGTCCGTCTTTCCAGTGACGCCTTAAGGGCCTGACGTGTTTCAGTCGCAAATGCTTCTGCTTCTTTTTTAGCCTGAGCTACAATGTCATCAGCAGTCTGTTCTGCTTCGCGCTGTTTGCGCTGATATTCAGCAAGGATCGCCTGTGCTTCTTCACGCAATTGTCTTGCCTGTTCCAGCTCCGAGCGAATTTCACCTGCCTTATTGTCAAGTGAGTCACCAATTTTCTTTGGGACACCAACATAATACATCAGCAGTGCAAAAATGATTACGGTGATAGCAACCCAAACCGTAGGATCAGCAAAGTAATGAATCATCTGTCTATTTCCTTCGTCCTACCGTCGGTTCTAGTTTGAACCTAATGATGCTTTTACTGCTGCATCCAGTTCCTGATCAGGAACCTTAACACCAAGCAGTTTATTCATCAGGGCTTTTGTTGTTTCCGAGGCGACTTCCTGAACATGGGACAAAGCTTCAGCTTTCGCATCAGCGATGCGGTTTTCAGCTTCTTCAAGTTTCGCAGCGATTTCCTGCTCAACCTGTTCCTGTTCCTTGCTTACCTCAGCCTGCAATGCATCTCTTGTTTCCTGAGCGATACTGTGTGCTTTGGCTTTTGCCTCGGCCAGTGCCTGCTCATATGAAGCAATTGCTTTTTCCGTCTCTTCTTTAAGACGGGTCGCTTCATCAAGGTCACGAGCGATACGTTGTCTACGCTGCTCAATAATTGTTCCAACACGTGGCAATGCTACGCGTGACAGGAACCAGTAAAGAATGACGAAGCAGATCGCCAACCAAACCAGCTGAGAACTAAAAGTCTGCTGGTTGAAAAACGGAGGTAACGCTTTCTCATGTG
This sequence comes from Methyloligellaceae bacterium, assembly GCA_050633205.1. GTDB lineage: Bacteria > Pseudomonadota > Alphaproteobacteria > Rhizobiales > CBDHHC01 > CBDHHC01. The sequence goes on from JBOEGA010000003.1 coordinate 16,442, forward strand.
CACCAGGAGTATGAGCTACTTCTGTATGGGTTTTAGTATTAGCTGCCATATCTTTTTCCTAATTACGGTGCTTTAGCCGGCTGATAGCCGGCTTTTGCCACGCATAACGACGCAAGTAAAATTATACTACGAATAGTAGAATGATTGCGATAAGGAATGAGAAAATGCCAAGTGCCTCAGTCAATGCGAAACCCAAAAGAAGGTTTGTGAACTGGCCTTCAGATGCAGACGGGTTGCGAAGAGCACCAGAAAGGAAGTTACCGAAGATTGTACCAAGGCCAAGAGCGGCAAGGCCCATACCAAGACATGCGATACCAGCGCCAATGTATTTTGCTGCTATTGGATCCATTTTAAAGCTCCTTTAGATTTATTCTCTAATTGTTAGATTAAAATTCAAGTTAGATATTCAGTTATCGTTTTAGTGACCCGGGTGTTCTGCATCATGAAGATAGATACATNNATAGATGCATGTCAGGGTTGCGAAAACGAAAGCCTGTAGAAACGCTACCAGCAATTCCAGTGCTGTCATTGCAAGTAGTCCGGACAAAGTTAACAAAGCCCCTAAAAGACCAAGAAAACCTGCCTGCCCGAGCGTGATAACAAAACCTGCGAAAATTTTCATTGTAATATGACCAGCCAGCATGTTGGCGAATAGACGCACTGACAGGCTGATTGGACGTGACAGGAATGAAATGATTTCTACAGGGATCAGGATTATCAAAAGAAGAGGAGGTACATCAGGTACAAAAAGTTTCAGAAACCCGATACCGTTCTTCCAGATACCACACAGAATTACCACTGACATAACCAGCATAGCCAGTCCGAAAGTGACGATGATATGACTAGTTACGGTGAAGCTGAAGGGCATCATGCCTTGCATATTCAGAACTAATACGAACGCAAATACAGTAAATACGAACGGAAAGTATTTCATTCCGGACGAACCAATATTGCTGCGAACCATGTTAGCAACGAATTGATAGCATATTTCTGCAGTCAGCTGCATGCGATTAGGCACAAGTGCACGGCCGCGCATACTGAACATCAGGAAGCCACCAATCAGGACACACGCAAACACCATAAACAAAGAAGAATTTGTAAATGACACGTCATATCCAAAAACGTTAATTTCTACGATTGGAAAAATCTCAAACTGGTGCATTGGACCGTGTCCGCCACCATGTTCTCCGCTATTAGATGCCACAGAATCCCCCTATTAAAATTCAAGGCTATATTGTTCCAAGGTGAGATTATTTAATCTCGATATCATTCTCACGACTGTTTCGTTTTTTCTTCTGCATTTCATTTGCAGTTCGCATAACAGTTCTTATGCCAGCGACCATGCCTAATACAAGCAAAATCAACAGAAATATGGGCGTCGTCCCCAAAGCTCTGTCTAACCACCAGCCTAAAAACGCCCCAACGGCGGGTCCGGCGACCATTTCGGCTGCAATTCGGAAGGCATATGAATAAGCGCCGCTGGTATCCAGAGGTTTGGAGATTTTACTCTCCTCTTTGTCTCTGGCTTTTGAGATGCTGTTATCCAGTTGCCGCAGGCGCTTTTCGAAATCAGCGCGTTTCTTTTCGGACTGGAGGTCATCATCCCCGTTATTTCCGGCGGAATCAGTCATAAAATCCCTTTAGATCCAAATAACAGTTCAAATTTCAAGCTGTTCAAGATCGATCGCACATTAGATGGGCATCTACATTGTGTCAAGATCGTGTGATGCGACTTAACCTCCTGTTTTTTCTTAACAAATAGTAAATCAAAATTAGTGCGGCAATCAGCCATAGTTTTTAACGTGCTTCAGTTGTTTTTTTGCAAGAGATTTCAACGCTTTTTTTGTGTGGTGAGGAGTTTTTGTCTCACATTGTCTGATCTCACGCCCAAATTCGCTGTGCTCATGGGCTCCGATGGGGCGAGGCTGGCGCCGCGCGCCTGCTTAGGCGCGTGGGCGGGGAGGCTTTATGAAGAATGGGGGCGGGCAAAATGCCCTGCCCCGCTGAGGTCGTTTTATGTACAGTCACGATAACTATGCGGAAAGAGGGGAGAACATTCGGTCTGGCTTAAAGGTCGTGGGGCTAGCGTAGCAGGATTCGTTTTGCCCAGATGCGGAGGTTTGAACGGAGTTTTTTGGGAAATATGACTGTTATGGATGCTGCAATAACCAGCGTGCACAGGATTATCTTTGATATTGTTTCCATTGTTCCTTCAATAAGCAGGGCATGGACGACGGTTCCTGTAACTATGACCAGGGCGAGAATGCTGTGAGCGAATTTCCAGTTTTGTGGTCCAATATTCAGTCGTTTGCGAAATATTGCTAAAAGGGCTGTAGCAAAGAGCGCCCACATGGCTATTACGCCCCAGTTAGAGAACGGTGTGGGGGATGAAAAGAGCAGGGCGTCAATTACGTCCGGGGGGCTGGTAATCCAGAGGCCGCCAATGTGTATGATCACCGCCAGGACGAGTATTGCACCTATCCAGCGATGGGCACGTCGCGAGAGGTGTGCACGCAATCCGGATAAATATCCGCCAATCAGCAGTGGCTGCAGGAGTATGAGTGCCAGGGCGATGATGCCTGCAAAACAGGCTGTTATATAGACCGGTCCGCGCCAGGCAAGGAGCGGACTCGTCGCTGCCAGGGCAACTGGTACGCCGATTGCGGCAACCAGAATTACCCAGACAAGGGATTTGAGAGAGAATTTCTTTGGGAGCATTTATACCGGCTTAAGGACGAAATGTGCTTCGAGGCTGGTGTCTTTTGAACTTGGCATGATGGGGCGCAAAAAGACGGTTTCGAAGTCACCACTGTCGTAGGCCAGATGTCCGTGGGGCTGGCCAAATGCCGGGACAATCTGGGGCATCTCAAGGCGGAATACACCGTTTTTGTCAGTCAGTGTGGCTCCGTGGCTTTGTGGGTCGCTCTCATAACCTTCTGTTGTGTGTGCCCAGATCTGAATACGCTGGCCAGCAAGTGGTGCACCATCACCTGCGCGGCGCACGGTTCCACTCATCCAGAATCCACCACGGCCGATCCGTTCTACTATGGGAGCTCCGGGCCGGTAATTATTGGCACCACCCCGCATTGAGGGAGTTGGGGGGAGGTCTTTCGCGTGAGCAGGCAGAAGAAAGCTGGAAAGCCCCGTTAATCCGGTCGCAATTACAGCGCCGCCTGTAGCGAGGAAACTACGGCGATTATGAAGAATAGTTTTCATGTCGGTTCCTCCAGGCGAGTAAACTCTCGCCAAGCTGATACAAAAACATTAGATATGCCGAATTATAGAGTTTCTGTGGGTTCGAGATCAAATCACAAATTGGACATCTCAGTGTTTTAGATGAGGCCTGCCGAATGTTTGTCAAGGGAGCCGCCAGTGGTCTCATATTATCGCATATTTATCTTTGAAGCCGGGGTTAGCACTTTCAATACAAGTGAGCGCCATAATCCGGACAAGGCGGACAAGTTTATCAAGGAGCTGCATAGTAATATGATGCCGGTTTCTGATGTACCTGCCGATATTTTGTCAGAAGATACAGTGCTGCTTGATTATATAGCACGCCGTGGACTGACCGGGGTATATGCCAGCAGAGACGGGTATATTATTGAGGATTGTGATCTGGTCTTTGATATTTTCTGGAAAGACAGTGTCAGGCAGAAGCTTTTGCAGTTATTTCCGAGGCACCGAATTCTGGTTGTAATGAACCATTCACATATTCCCGATTTTGGTTATGCCTTCTTTGAAAATGGTCAGATGCAGCGTATTTTCCATATTACAGTCGAGGATGAGGCTGATATAGAGAGTGACTGTTATTTTGAAGGGAAAATATCTCAGGAAGAGATAGATCTGATAAAGCAGTCTGTAACCCGTTCTGATAATCTCAGTGATGCCTATGATGTTATTATTGAAAATCAGGTTTTCAAAGATGTGAAGTTTGAGGATTTGAAAAAGTCCATGATAGGCTGGGCGCTGGGGAGATATTCTGTTTCTGACAGTCTGGATGTTTTTGGAAAGAGTGGATATTCCTTCTACCGGAAAAGACCATGGTGGCATCGGCTTATCCCGGGGCGCTGAGCCGGGGATAAGCTATGTGTGTTTATCTGGTTTGCCCATATGGTACCGGATAGGTTGGCAGCTTCAGTATTTTGGCGGCCTGTTCCGGAGTGGCTATCGGGCGGTTATAGAATTTTGCTACTTCTATGACTTCATTGACCAGTTCGAGGTTGGTTGGGGTTCTTGGCCCGCCATAGGGTTCGATGCCGACCTGGACATGTCCACCCTGTTTGATGGCTTCTTCTGCTATTCCGCATTCTACGCAGTCTCCACCAAAGTTGGAAACCAGCCAGGGGAGTTTGCTGTTGCCGATCATTTCAAGGTAAGCGGCGAGGCCGGTTGGGGTTGGTGGAAGACCGAAGGACAGGGATTCAGCACCGAAATAGAGTTTGATGATGCCGCCCTGAGGCAGTTTTCCGGCCTTGTGAAATGCCATAATAAATTTCAGGAATCCGGGTTCGAATATAGAGATACTCATACCGATCTTCAGTTTGCGGCAGGTTTCTACGAAGTAGTGTGAATCCTGCATATCGTTGCGATAGACCCTTTTTGTCGGGTAATACAGTCCGTCTTTATTTAAGGCAGAGAAGTTCACACTGCCGGGGTCTACGAGTCCCTGAGCGATCAGTCCTTCTTCGGCCATTTTTACTATGTGAGAATATCTGGTTTCTACCGGAGTGTCTTCCGGGTCTCCGGGCATGGTTGGTGTCAGGATGGCATCCGGTCTGACTTTCAGAAGTTTTCGCCACGGGCCTGAATAGAGTTCTGCATCCATAAAGCCGGGGCCACCGAAGACTGGCTCTTCAGTGTGGTTGTGAATGAGTGCAGCACCGGCTTCCATGCAGGCGACGGCCTGTTCAACGATTTCCTCATCGCCATAGGGGGCATTCGGGTTTTGCTTTTTGGTTACAACGCCGTTGAGTGATGCTTCTATTATGAGTGGCGTATCTGAAAGGTCCATGGGGGGCTCCTGAGCTTCAGGTTTTGTTATAAACCTGGCTTATTTTTTATCGAACGCCAGTTTAGCAGCAAGGCTTAAGAATATAAAGCTGGTTGCATATTGCAGAATTTTGGAAAAGCCCTCATTCTGCGTGAGGAATTTTCCCAGACTGCCTGCTGTTATACCGACAACTGCATTTATTATTGTGCCACCAATATTCAGTATTGCACCAAATATCAGGAATTGTGTGAGTATGGGGCCGTGGGACGGGGTAATGAACTGGGGGATAATGGCAAGGATAAACAGTAAAATTTTCGGGTTCAGAAGGCATACCAATGTGCCATCCCGCCAGGCTTTGAAAGCTCCTCCTGAAGGTATGTTATGTGGTTCAAGTTTTGCCAGAGGTTTTCGTAATATGCTGAGAGCAAGCCAGATGAGATAGGTTACGCCACTCCAGCGGATTAACTCAAACATCAACGGATTTGCGGCGATCAGCGCTGCCAGTCCAAGGCCTGCTGCAAGGGAGTGAATAAATGCACCTGTGGCAATTCCCAGTGATGCGGCAACGCCTTCTTTGGGGCCTGATTTCAAGCCCTGCCCAAAGCAGAACAGCATGTCCGCGCCCGGTGTGAGGTTAAGAGCGAGTGCAATGGGAATGAAGATCAGGACTGTTTGTAAATCGATCATGGGTGGGGGACCGTTCCTGTGTTTTGATTTTTGGAGATTATATTAGGTGAAGGCTGCTTCCGGGAAGGGGCTATTGGCAGAAAATGATGTATTTACTGCTCTACCCCAATCTCCCACTTCCACCCTTATGTACTCTCAAGCTTATAAATCCTGACTATGTTTTGTCCTTAGTAATCTTTGATTGGTAGGGCTGACTTCCGGGGACAGGCAGGAAGCCTTACACTTGCTACATCAAACCAGGCTTTTGTTATTGTTATATACACGCAAGAGATAGATGGATTATTGCCTCTAAACATGGGCTGGGACAGTGGAATTTATAGTGGTTGGTGAGGTGATACATAATTCTATATGAAAAAGTATCTGCATTTTAATAATTAGTAGTCAAAAATACTTAATCACTCGGATTGCGGTAAATATCAAGAACTTCATGCGCAGAGTAAATGCGATATCTTTGCTTGCCTGTTTTTTCTTTTAAAATGCCACACTTTGCTAGCTGATTAATCGCTGCTCTAGCTGCTGCCGGGCTGGCTCCCGTTACCCTCTCCACGGTCTTTGATGTAACAATAGGGTGCCACGCAAGATTCTCTAACATAACTCTTGCCGTAGATTTTTTTCTGAATTTATGTTCTTGCAACCATCCAGCAAATAGCTGATCTAAACGGGATACCGCAGTCTCAGCATCATCAACCGCGCTAATAATAGCATTAGACAGGTGAGAAATTAGAGGTAAATAATCGAGTCTTTGCTGAGCTGCCTTTAGAGCCGAATAATAGTCTGATTTAAATGCTGAGATGTACGGCGCTAAATATAATGGTGTATGACCTGCAGCAGCTAACATTAAAGGTAGCAAGAGTCTGCCAACTCTACCATTACCATCCGCAAATGGATGTATGGCTTCAAAGTGTGTGTGTGCTACAGCGAGCTGAGTTATAACACTCTGGTGGACTTGCTGCATACCATCACATTGAAGAAACTTAATATGTTCTACCATACATTCCAACACATTGGCATATGGAGGAGGGTTATAAGTAGAGTTTGAAAAACCAGTTCCACCTATTCTAACCTGTTTTCTGCGAAACTCACCTGGTGTCCCATGTTGCCTTAAATATTCTTTATCTCCCTGCATTAGAGATTTATGCAGTTTTTCTATCGTATGTATTGTGAAGGCATCATATCCGTTTTCCTTCACGTCTATTAGTGCACCTTCTAATGCTATGGCGTAATCTCTTACTAGAATATCTGCTTCACTAGCATCATTATCATCGGTTTCTTCTACTTCCATAAGTGCATCCAGAGTAGAGTGTGTACCTTCAATGTCTGATGATGCTACAGCTTCCTGTCTTATGATAATACGGCTTAACAGAAAATGGGATGGGAACTGTTTAGCTAACTCATCTGCCCTTCCCAAGGCCACAGTTGCAGCACTGTGTTCTGGTTGAACGTCCCTCAGTATTATTGAATCTTCTGTGGGAGGTAATGGGACCACACCAAAATAATTATCTTCTGGTGGAGGATATTTGATGAGCCTATCGCGAACAGCCGGTGCTAAGTGATTTCTTTTCATGTTAACCTCAAAACCTAGCGTTAGAGTGGTAAAATATACATCTAACGCTAGGTTAATGTAATAATCTAGCGTTAGAGTTAATTTTATATCTTTTTACGCTAGGTTATGGGGGCAAGGAAGAAAGAGGTTTTCTTTCATTACATAAGAGTCAAAAAATTAACTCGCTTCGCGGAAGCTCTCTGCTGTGGCCAGGTCTACGGATACCAGCTGGCTTACGCCTTTTTCGGCCATGGTTACGCCGAAGAGGCGGTTCATTCTGGCCATTGTCATTGGGTGGTGAGTGATGGTCAGGAACCTTGTGTTGGTGTTTTTGACCATTTCTTCCAGCAATGTACAGAAGCGGTTTACGTTAGAATCGTCCAGCGGTGCATCGACCTCGTCCAGCACACAGATTGGTGACGGGTTGGTGAGGAAGACGGCGAAAATCAGAGACATTGCAGTCAGTGCTTTTTCACCGCCTGAAAGCAGTGTCAGAACCTGAGGTTTTTTCCCCGGAGGTTTTGCAATGATTTCGAGGCCAGCTTCCAGCGGGTCATCGGATTCAATCAGTTTCAGTTCTGCTTCACCACCACCAAAGAGAGTGGTGAACAGGCGTCTGAAGTGACTGTTTACCAGTTCAAAGGCTTCGAGAAGGCGTTTGCGTCCTTCGCGGTTGAGACTGGAGATGCCCTGACGGAGGCGAGTTATGGCCTGTTCAAGGTCTTCGCGTTCCTTGCTCATGCCGCCGAACTGGTCTTCCAGTTCATTGGCTTCTTCTTCGGCACGAAGGTTAACACCGCCGAGGCGTTCGCGATCAACTTTCAGTTTCTGCAGTTGTTTTTCAACTTCAGCGATATCTGGAAGTTCTGTGCCTTCTTCGACTCCTGCCAGTTTCAGGCATTCATCTGGCGTGCAGCTTAATGCGTCGCGGATCTGACGGGAATGTTCTGTGCGTTTTTCTCTCGCTGCTTCAAGACGAGCTTCTGTGCGGGCCCGTTCCTCTTTTGCTTTTACAAGCTTGATCTGGATATCGCGGAGTGACTGTCCTGTTGCGTTCAGGCTGTTCTCTGCTGCTGCCAGACGGTCAGCTGCTTCCTGACGAGCGGCTTCAGCTTTGGTAATTTCGTTGAACAGTTTTTCACGCTGCTCGGCAATCGCCGCTGGAAGGTCCTGCATACCTTCATGCTCTTCTTTTACAGCTTCAAGACGCTGGTAAAGAGATTCAAGCTGGTCTTCAGCAGTATCGGCGCGCTTTACCCAGCGGTCTTTTTCCTGCGTAATGGTCTGCAGGCGCTCGTTACGCTGTCTGGTTTCGCGTTCTATGCCCATAGCGGCTGCTTTGGCGTCAGAGAAGGTGGCACGTTTTTCAGAAACACGGGCCTGCATGTCCTGCATCCGGGCTTCCAGATCGGTAATGGAATCAAACGCGTCAAGCTGAGCTTCGGCTTCTTCTTTTTTGTCTCTGGCCTCCTGCAGGGATTCCTGAATATGGGCTCTTGTTTCTGCAAGTGCAGCCAGCTTTTTACTGTTTTCCTGATTAGCGCGTTCTGCTTTGGAGAGGCCTGCTCTGGCATTCTCCAGTTGAGACTGCATCTGGCGCCATTCGTTACGCTGCTTTTTTTCATCATCCTGTGCATAGCGCAGGGCTTCAGCAAGTTCAGACTGTTCGAGTTCAAGGCCTGCAGATTCCTGCTGGGCATGAAGCATCTGCTCCTGAAGGCTTTCAAGACGGTTCTTTTCTTCAAGGCGTTTTGCGGCTGCTGTTGGTGCTTCAGAAGCAGCACTGTAGCCGTCCCAACGCCAAAGATCACCTTTGGTTGAGACAAGGCGCTGTCCGGGGGCCAGTCTGGCCTGTAACTGACGACCCAGTTCAGGCATAACTACACCGACCTGAGCCAGTCTGCGTTTTAGCTGTTCAGGGGCCCTTACGAATTGTGAAAGCGGGGTTACACCTTCGGGAAGTCTCGGATCTGCCTGTCCGTTTACTGTGCGCCAGTGTACCGGGGCATTCATGTCGGTTGGAGCATCAAGATCATCGCCAAGGGCTGTACCAAGTGCCATTTCGTATCCCGGTGCCACGTTAACAAGGTCTACAACCGGTGGCCACTCGCCTGTCGGAGCGGTAATAAGCAGTTTTTCCAGTGTGCGAACTTCTGTTTCAAGCTGCCTGGATTTCAGTTTTGAGGAGTTGGCCTGTTCGCGAATTTCTTTTTCACGGGCACGAATATCATTATGGGCCTGTTCAGAGTCGATGACCCTGCGCTCCATATTGGCGACAAGCTCAGCGAGTTGTTCTACCGAGATTACAAGTTCTGCGATCTTTTCCTGTTCGGAAACAGCTCCATCAAGGGAAGCATATTGTTCGACAACTTTGTTCTGCTGTTCTTCATAACGGTAGAGCTGCCTGGACTGCTCGATAACCGTCTGTTCCAGTTGCTTGTAAACGGCCCGTTTCTCAGCGGTTTCACCTGTCAGAGCAGAGAGAGCTTCTTCAGATTCAGCAAGAGCCTCTTCCGCTGCTTCCATGATTTCCCGGGCTTCGTCTTCGGCATCCGCACTGCCTTCAACCTGTTCCTGCAGAGAGGCCTGCTCCTGTTCCAGACGAGTGAGAGTGTCTCTGCCTTCCTGGATGAGGCTTTGCTCCCGCATAAGGTCATTCTGTAGCGCCTGAAGCTGGTTTGTCAGTTCCTGTTTACGATGGTTGGCGCGCTCTTCTTCCTTATCGAGGTTTTCGCCTTCGATTTTCAGGCGATGCAGAATTGCTGCGCGGGTTGCTTCTTCATCGCGCATTGGCTGCAGTTCATCAGATGTTTCTGATTGAGAGCGCAAAGCTGCTGCTTCAGCCTGAGTCTGGATACCGACTTCTTTCAGAATTTCCTGAAGGGTATTTTCTTCGGCATTAACAGCTTCACCAATTGCGACCCAGTTCAGGTGATAGGCGATAGCCTCGGACTGCTGGATCTCGGTTGAAAGTTCCTTATAACGGCGGGCCTGTCGTGCCTGACGTTTGAGGCTGTTCAGGCGGGTGCCGAGCTGGCCCATTATGTCCTGAAGGCGCTCCAGGTTGCTTTCTGCTGCTTTCAGTCGAAGCTCTGCCTCATGGCGGCGGCTGTATAGTCCGGTGATGCCAGCAGCTTCTTCCAGAATGCGTCTGCGGGCCTGAGGTTTGGAGTTGACGATCTGCCCGATCTGTCCCTGTTGCACGAGAGCAGGGGATCTGGCGCCGGTTGATGCATCTGCAAAAAGGAGCTGTACATCACGGGCTCTTACGTCATTGCCGTTGATTTTGTATGCGGAACCTGCATCACGCTCAATTCTGCGGGTGACTTCCAGAACGTCGCTGTCATTAAATCCTGCCGGGGCTGTTCTGGCAGAATTATCCAGAAACATGGTTACTTCGGCAGAGTTTCTTGAAGGGCGGTGGTTGGTTCCTGAGAAAATTACGTCATCCATGGCTGATGCGCGCATGGTTTTATATGAGGTTTCGCCCATTACCCATCTGAGAGCTTCCAGAAGATTGGATTTGCCACAACCATTCGGTCCCACAACGCCTGTCAGGCCATCTGCGATCACGAGTTCTGTCGGGTCTACAAAGGATTTAAACCCTAACAATCGAAGACCAGTTATGTGCACTTCGCAACTCCTTGCTCTGAGTCGACGGTAATGGGGGGCGCTGGTCGGTATTTACTGACAGGTTTTTGCTTATTCAAGGTGAACAGCAGTTTTTTTACTTAACTCAAATAAGGCGCCAGAAGGGAATCGATTTTCTTAACGGTTAAAACTTCACGGAATTTCTGACCGTTAATAAAGAAAGTCGGTGTTCCAGTTACGCCTAAATTGCGTCCCCGTTGTTTTGACCACTTTACTCCGTCTATCATGGCTTGATTCGTGAGGCATGAGTCAAACTGCTTGCGGGTTATCCCCACCTGAGATGCTACCCTGAATATGGCATCATTACGAACTTTCAGGGAAACCCATCTGTTTTGCTGGGTAATAAGCTTGTCATACAGGGCGTAATATTTTTTTGTATCGTTCTGGCCAAGGCACCGCATGATCAGAGTTGCGCGGCCTGAGGCAAAGCCTATCGGGAACTCACGAAGAGCGTATCTGACTTTGCCAGTATCAATATATTTACGTTTCAGGTGCGGGTATGTCTGCAGGTGGAATACCCGGCAGTAAGGGCAGGTCATGGATGCAAATTTCAGTATGGTAATGGGAGCATTTTTGTCACCCAGCCATTTGTCACCCAAAGGGCCTTCTTTCATGAGGTCTTTTATTGAGGGCAGGCCCTTTTCGTTCAGAAAAACGTCGCTTTTAGGTTTTTCGTCCTGAGATACACCATCTCCATTAAAGTTGAAGGATGATGAAGAGGAGGAAGATGATGGCATAGTCAGTGCCGAACCTGAACAGCCCGACAGGCCAAGGGCTAATGAAGCCCCCATGCCACCCAGTATAGTGCGACGATTTTGCAATTTCCTGCCCCTTTATTTACAGAGTTATTCCTGAAGGAAGGCTCTTTGTTCTTTTTCTCTTCAGGTTATTTTTTCTTTTCTGCTTCTGCTTTACCAAGCAATGGTGCAAATTTTTTGTCGAAAGCTTCCAATGACAATGCCCCTTCGACTTTTTCGCCGTTTATAAAGAATGTTGGCGTTGAAGCCACACGAAGATCGTTTGCGCCTTTGTTTTTAATCGCGATAATTTTGGAAGAAAGGTCTTTGTCATTCAGGCATTTCTTGAAGGTTTCTTCAGTGAAGCCTGCCTGTTTTACCAGGTCGAAGAGTTTCTGGCTGTTGCCGCTTCTGACAGCCCACTCGTTTTGTTTGGCATACATTGCGTCAATAAGCGGGAAATATTTGTCTTTACCAGCACAGCGGGCAAGCATGAATGCTGCCGTTGCTAGGTGATCCAAAGGGAATTCGCGAAGAATGTAACGGACTTTGCCTGTGTCGATATATTTTTCTTTCAGGCCCGGAAGTGTGGCTGTATGGAAATAAGCGCAGTGCGGGCATGTCATGGAGGAATATTCGATCATTGTGATCGGTGCATTCGGGTCTCCCATGATATTCTCAGGAAGGTCACCTACAACTGAGCCTGCATCTGCTGTCTGAGATTGTCCCTGATCACTACATGCGACCAGTCCAGCCATTGATACTGCTGCGATACCGCCAAATACTACTGCGCGGCGAGAAGTTTCTGAACTTCCGAGATTCTTGCTTATTTTCACGTTTCACTCCATGTCTCGTATTTGACTTATTTGTCACTGCCTCAGGATTTACCCGGATTGTGTACGGAATTTCCAGCCCTGACCCAAGTCTATATATATGAGGTTTCGTTTTAAATATGGCAAGTGAAAGGATAAACCAATTAAAAAAGGGGAATAAAGACAATATAGCAGATCAATTTTTTTTGTTATTTACAGCTTTTACACCCTGAGCCATGCGATAAAGTGCGTTCCTGAGGGCCTGATCTTTGATTTTAGGTAAATCCTGTGTGAGATCAGAAGCATCTATTTCTTCCAGCTTTACCGGTTTTGGCGGAGCTTTTGGTACAGGGGCCTGAATAATGCGGAGCTCTGTTACGGCGCGGTATCCAAAATAACTGTTGATACGCTCGATAATCTGTCCGGCACTGAACTGAACTTCTATGCTACGGGGGCCTTCTACACGCAGAACGAGAGTTGCACCTTTGGGCTGCTGTTTAAAATTACCAACAGTATCCTGCTCATCCAGGAAGTTTGGAGAGCCTTTGGGCCATCTCAGTTTTTCAGGCAGTGTGGAATTTGCCAGATCCGGGCCTACTATGGCAGGCCAGTCTGCTATCAACCGGGCAGTGCTGAAGCCATAGTTTTCGAAAATCTGTTTGGTGAGTTTCGGGAAGAGGGCATCCAGGCTCATGGCTCCCTTTTGTCTAAAGGAGGATCCTGTCCCTGAATTCGGCTTATATCCTGATGCCATAGAAATCCGTCCGCCCAAATTGCACTTGCTGTAATTTCAGTATGTTCCTGTTTTACGGAAAAGCAAGGTAAATAAAATTCGTCCTGTTAAATTGAAGCTGGGCGCGTGGAGAGTTTACCCCCGTAACTTCTCCACGCTTTATGCCCAGTTCCCCCGCGTATTCGAACGATATCGAGCCCGCATCCGGCTCGATTCTTGCTGCCTCAATCCGATTTATTCAGTTGTTACCGCTAGTTATGTCTGAACAATTCAGAGAGTGTCTTAAAAAAACTTCATTAAATGCAATTTCTGTTTACACTTTATAAACGATTCGCAGGATTTTGGAGCCCCGGTCATGCTAAAGGATTCTCTAGGTGTGTTGGAAAAGTCACAAAAAATAGATGCAGTTGGTAGTTTATTGGCCTGGTATGACGTGGCGAAAAGGGACTTGCCATGGCGGTTTTCCGGGAAAAAGGATGTGAATCCGTACCATGTCTGGCTTTCCGAGATTATGCTTCAACAAACAACGGTAAAAGCCGTTAAACCTTACTATATCAGCTTTCTTGAGCTTTGGCCGAAGATTGAAGAGCTGGCTGCCGAAGATCTGAATGAGGTTTTAAAAGCCTGGGCAGGTCTTGGTTATTATTCAAGGGCCCGCAACCTCCATGCCTGTGCAAAGATGGTTGTGGAAAAGTTTGATGGTATCTTCCCTGATGAAGAAAAAGAGCTGCTGAAGTTACCCGGTGTTGGCGCTTATACCGCGGCGGCTATTGCTTCTATCGCCTTTGGCAAACCTGCTACTGTCGTTGATGGCAATGTGGAGCGGGTTATATCGAGGCTGTTTGCTGTAACAACTCCGCTGCCCGGCGGGAAGTCCGAATTAAAAGCACTTGCAGAAACACTTACTCCTAATGAGCGTCCCGGGGATTATGCTCAGGCCATGATGGATCTGGGGGCAACAATCTGTTCTCCTAAACGGCCGTCATGTCTTATCTGTCCGGTCCAGAAATATTGTGATGCCAATGCGCAGGGTATTGAAGCGGAGTTGCCAAAGCGGGCACCAAAGGCCGAACGCCCAACGAGAAAAGGGATCGTCTTTGTTGCCTTGAACGATGATGGCAAAATGCTGTTGAGGGAAAGGCCGCATGAAGGGTTGCTTGGGGGGATGACCGAAGTGCCTTCAACTGAATGGACGGAGAAGGGGCCTGTTAAAGAAGAAATGGCAGGACTTGCTCCAATACGGGCTGACTGGATTCCTGTTGGTGGAACTGTTTCTCATACTTTTACGCATTTCAAGCTGGAGCTTGAGGTTTACAGGGCTTTTGTTGCCTCTAATTCTTCACTGAATTTGTGGGCGAAGCCTGAAAAATGCCGCTGGGTGGATCGGTCAGAAGTCATGAAAGAGGCTCTTCCCAGTGTCATGAAGAAGGTTGTGACACATGCTCTTAAAGGGCAGTGATTTATGGGCATCTCTAAAACCCCTTCTTTTGCGCCCTGAGAGCAATTTTTCGTTTCTGCGTTCCTCAAATATATCAGGATATTATCCGGTACTCGAAACTTCAAAATTACTCTCAGGCCATCAAAATCGAGGGTTTTCAGAGGCGCCCATAATATATTTTTTATACATAATGCATATATTTGTTTGGACATACTGTTGGGTATGGTGATAGCGTTAGGGAGTTAAATTAAATATAACTCTCCAAAGCAGCCAATAATGCCCCTTGTAAATCCCGCCAGAATACTTCCGTTTATTATACTTGTTCTCATGATATTTGAGCTTGTTGTAATTTATACGGGCTCGAAAATAGCGATGGCTATTGTTTCTCTAATGGTTGTTCTGTTGCCTATTATCGGGTTTCGCCATCTGAAGCTGCGTGAGTTTTATGTTCTTACCGCTTCCCTTATTCTTGGTGTGCTGCTGTTTGTGTATCTGCCTAATCCATTTGAGATTGTGGTGAAGGGATTTGACCGGGCGGGCTTTCTTGCGAGCTTTATTCTGCTGATGGGGGTTATGCGCAGTGCTGCTATTACCTCTCCTGCTATTCTTGAATGCGGTCGTTATGTTACGCAGCAGCCGCCACAGCGTCGCTTTCTGGGAGTGATGTTCGGTTCTCATATTTTTTCATCGCTGCTGAATGTCGGGGCGTTAAGCCTGCTGGTTCCTATTGTTCAAAGGGGGATCAGATATGGCAAGCCGGAAGGGCAACCTCTGGATGATATTGCGCTTGTTCGCGAGCGGAGGCAGGTTACGGCTATTCTCAGGGGCTTTGCATGGTTTCTGATCTGGTCTCCAACGGCAGTGACCCAGGCCGTGTTGCCAACATTGCTGCACGGGGTTGATATTCTGAAGCTTATGCTGATTGGTTTTGCCGTCGCTTTTATTATGATGATGATTGCGTGGATTGAAGATCTTGTGCGCTGGGGGCCATTGCGGCGACGCCTGCTGGCTAGCGGGAAATATCCCTATCAGCCGACACCGGATTTTCCCAAAACCTATTTTCTTGATCTGGCGGTTGTATTTTTAGTTCTGATTGCCCTTAGTGCGTTTCTGAAATGGGTTGGTGGCGTGAATTTCATATCCGGGATCATGCTGGCATCTCCAATTATCCTTGTAGGCTGGGTTTATGTGCAGGCAGAGGGAAAAGGGTTCCGGGAAAAGAAAAGTGGCGTTGCCGAGCGGGTGCAGAATGTTGTGATGTTTGAGTTGCCTGCAGCGGTTCGTGAGATTGTATCATTTTCTTCTGCAGGTTTTATCGGGACGGTTGCCGCATATCTGCTACCCACCAGTTTTTTTGTTGCGGCCCTTAATATTGATGTCTTTCCAGCCTGGGTTGTGATGCTTGAGCTTACAACTATTGTGCTGATAGCCGGGCAGATTGGTTTAAGTCCGGTAACAATGGCAGTGTTTTTAGGGAGTGCGGTTGCGGAGGTGCCTCAATTGCCGATGGATGTTACTCTTGCTGCGCTGGCTATTGCATGCGGATCTTCTGTCAGTACTCTTGGTGCGCCGTTTGCTGCAGGGATATTGATGTTGTCGAGGGTTTCAGGTTATGAGACCAGAACGCTTTCATGGGAATGGAATCTGTCATATTCATTGATGTGTCTGGCGGGACTCGGGGGTATATTTATGGTGCTGAGCATGATTTTTTAGGGGGTGAGTATGAGATTTTTTGTATCTGTAGTGGTTCTGTTTGTTTTGGGGATTTATCAGGTATCTGCCGGCACCATGGCTTCCAGGCTTGCAAAGTTTAATTGTAAAGGTACAGCTTCAGAAGCGGAGATGGGGGCATGTGCCAGTCGTCATCTGAATAAGGCGGATAAGGAGCTGAACCAATTGTACGGCAAGCTGATGGCCAGTTACAAAGATGACAGGCCGGTCAGGCTTAATGTCGGGACACGAGCGGATTTTCTGCGGAAAGCGCAGAGAGAATGGATTAAGTTTCGCGATGTGAGCTGCAAACTAGAGACTTATGACTCTATTGGTGGTAGTGGGTTTGGAACGATTTACACATTCTGCCTTCTGAAATACACGCAGGAGAGAGTTTTGTATCTGCGTGAACTTGAGGGGGCTCCCTAGAGAGCCGAAATTGAATGGCCTGTCAGGGCCAGGAAGAGGGTGGTATGGAAGCCATAATTTTTTGCGGTATTCAGGCTTCTGGCAAGTCGAGTTTTTATCAGGAGAGATTTTCCAATACGCATTTGAGAATTAATCTGGATATGCTGCGGACCAGGCGCCGGGAGGACCTTGTGCTGAATGCGTGTCTGGAAGGCGGGCAGAGGTTTGTGGTTGATAATACAAATCCTACCGGTAAGGACCGGGCGCATTATATCAAGCTGGCAAAGGCATCCAGATTTGCTGTAACCGGATATTTCTTTGAGGCGGAGCTTGAAGACTGTCTGAAGCGGAACGGCTTGCGGGAAGGGCGCAGCAGGGTGCCTGACAAGGCACTGGATGCAGCCAGCAGGAAGCTGCAAAGGCCAAATCTCAAAGAGGGGTTCGATGAACTGTATATTGTGAAGCTTATGGGAGAAGGCTTTGAGGTTGTGAAAGTTGAAAGTGACGCCTGATGCGGGTCTGTTAATTTTCAACAGCCGTATGTGACATGACAAAGAATATTTTGAAGTGTCACATTTTACTGTCATGGTGAGAGGGTTTTTTCCTATTTCAGAAATATTCCAGAATCAAGGTGGATACGCTATGGCAGACCGTTCTGACGATTACCTGCAAAGTTCTGATAACGAAAATAAAAAAACTCTTGATGTTCTTGTCAATCATGTCCTCAATCATCAAAACAGAATAGGTACCGATACAGGCCTGCAGAACAGTGTCGCCAATATACTTGCCGGTGCACTTCGGGCGGCCGAGGTTGAAAATCATAAAGACCTGTCAGCAGCTTTAACGCCTCTTGTTATAAGCGGAATTCGTCAGGAGGTCAGAAACTCCAAAGGCGAATTAATGGAGGCTATGTATCCGCATATGGGGAGGCTTATGGCTTCCTATGTTTCCAGTAATTTAAGACGATTTATTCAGGAAACGAACAGGCAACTGGAAAAAAACCTTTCTCCCAAACACATCAAGCTCAGGTTGAAGAGCCTGTTTACTGGAGTGCCTTACAAGCAGTTACTGCTGAGGGAGTACAGCTATGTTCAGATTGAAGAACTTCTGCTTCTGAATAAAGAGGATGGCAGGCTTGTCGATCATTGGCAATCTTATGAGGAAGGCAGCGCCGAGCCAAAGAATGACCCTGTTATGGTGAGCAGTATGCTTACTGCTATCAATCAGTTTGCCGGGGAAGCTTTCGCAGGTGGGCGTAACGAACTTAGGGCACTTGATTTCGGCAAATCCTGTATTTACCTCAGGGCAACGCCTATGCATCTGATGGCTATTCGTTGCTCCGGCAGGGCAAACCAGCGGCTGGAACATGGCTTTGATATGGAGCTGTTCCGGTTGATGGAAGAAAATGAAGATATCCTGACCGGAAACAGTGATGTGCACCAGCAGATTTCCATTCGAGCTATTCTGCCCAGATTTGCTGACCAGCTTAACCAACTTCTGATTACAGAGATCGAGCGTTTTGAGCAACGCTGGCTATCGCGCAAGCCCGTGTATGCGATTGTGTTCTTTATTGCGATGATGACATTTACTATCGGGTGGGCGACGACTGAAGTTGTTCAGGCGAGAGCACGATCTCATGCCCAGGATCAGATTGAAAATGTAATCAGCAGAAATCCTGCCTTCAGGGGGTATCCGGTAAAGGTCGAGCTTGATCCTGACGGGCAAACAGCTCACCTGACAGGGTTATCACCTTCATTGAATGCAACGAAAGAGCTGCTGCAGGAACTTCGGGGGCTGGTTGGGGATCTGAAAATTGTTCCGACGCTGGTGGAAATTCTCCCTGTAGACCGTGTTAAGGAAGTTGTCGGTGATGTAACAGATCTGACCCGCAGGACTGTTGGTGGGGTTACCGGAAGTCTTGAGCAGAAGTTATCAAAACTCGGGGCGGAAATAAGTTCTCTTGAGCGAGGGCTGGCAAAAGGCGGAGTTCTGAAAAGCCGCCAGAAGCTGGAGCAGATAAAAGCAAGGCTGCAATCCCTGCAGTCCAGACTGTCAAACGTTCCGGATTCAGGGGATGTTGTATCAGAACCTGCTGTAACGTTGGGTAATTCCAATCTGCGAGGATTGAATTTAAGTACTGAAATTATTCCTGATTTTAATGATCCTGAAGTGCGAAAAAAACTGGAAGCCGCAGGCAAGCAGCCTATTCCCAAACATTTAAGGCGTAACACAGTACAGCAGATTCTGACTGGTCAGCAAAATCAGAACGGGGCCGGGGGAGCTGGTGGAAATGCGCTGGGGGGAGATACCCAGTCGGCAACGGGGGCAGTGCAGGGTGTTACAGGATCTGTTCAGGGAGTTACACAGGGTGCAACAGGAGCTGTGTCAAATACTGTTCAGGGTGTTACCCGCGGGGTGAAATCAACGACAGGGCGGATACTTAACAGAAAGTAGGGAAGAGCCCTGTATTTCTGATTTCGCCGTCCGCAAGAAGCAGGGGGAGCCAGCGTTATCTGGCATCCCTTATTTCTTCATTATTTTTACAGACCCAGCTGTTTGCGGGCCTCCTGACGAAGAACGTCTATAGGTTTGAGTTCACCATCTGTTTTAAAGTGCCAGTACGTCCAGCCATTGCAGGCATCTGCACCCTGAATTGTTGCCCCCATTTTATGGATAGAGCCCTGTGCTTCGCCGTGTGCCAGTGTGCCGTCTGCTCTTACCTGAGCACTGACTTTACCACGAGGGTCATATAATTCAGCACCTGCTTCCAGTATGCCCAGTTCAACTATTGTGCCGAATGGAACGCGTGGGGCTGCCCGTTTGGATTTGGTAACACTCAGGCTTTCCATATCAAGAGGGGTAATGCGATCAATGCGTTTCTGTGCGTGTTCAGCATAGTTTTCATCACGCTCTATACCGATCCAACGGCGGCCGAGACGTTTTGCGACTGCCCCTGTGGTACCAGTTCCGAAAAACGGGTCCAAAACAATGTCATCAGGATTTGATGACGCAAGGATAACCCGGTGGAGCAGGCTTTCCGGTTTTTGTGTCGGGTGAGCCTTCTTGCCTTGTTTATCTTTCAGGCGTTCAGGGCCGGCACAGATTGGTAACAGCCAGTCTGAACGCATCTGCAGGTCTTCATTCAAAGCTTTCATTGCTTCATAGTTGAAGCAATATTTGCTTTTTTCTTCGCGGGAGGCCCAGATCATGGTTTCATGTGCGTTGGTAAAGCGACGGCCGCGAAAGTTTGGCATCGGGTTCGTTTTACGCCAGATGACATCGTTCAGAATCCAGTATCCAAGATCCTGAAGGGTTGCGCCTACACGGAAAATATTGTGGTAGGAGCCAATTACCCAGATTGTTCCATTGGGCTTCAGGATGCGGCGGCATTCTTTCAGCCACGCCTTGCAGAAATTGTCATAGGTCTCAAAGCTGTTGAATTTGTCCCATTCATGGTGGACACCATCGACACGGCTGTTATTGTTGGGACGAAGCAGATCGCCTTCCAATTGTAAATTATAGGGGGGGTCAGCAAATATAAGATCCACGGACTGGTCGGGGAGCTTGCCGAGCTGTTCGATGCAGTCACCGACAAGGATGTTGTTTGCAGGGATAGTCTTATTCAGTCTACGCCTCATAATAACGCCACTTTCGCACAAAACTGCCCGGTAAAATTCTCCGGGACGCAAAATCAAAACATATAAGCCACTCACTTATAAGGACAAGTTGGAGCCATAATGGTTAACAAAGTGTTAACGATTGTGCCGCTGTAAGGTGAGGGCACTGAGCAGGATTCACTAGTGGATTCTTTTTGTTCGCTTTTTTCTGATGAATTTTTTTTATGTTTTTTGTAACCGGGACAGTGTTCAGGCGAGACTGTTTCGAGGATAGCTGATCCTGTCTGGCCGTTTGATTCAAAATGTGTGTTTTGACTGTAACAGGAAAGTGACCAGATATTGAATCGATGTTCAGTTTATTTTGATTCCATACCGGGTTTTTATGGCAAAAAATTGCTTATAAAAAATAGCGAATCGGCATTAATTTTCTCAGAGAAATGAGCGGAAGACGCTCATTTTTATAGGCTTTTTTAGTTGCAGTGCAACATATTTGGATAAGTGTGGCTCTGAAAAGACAACACGTATAAATTGTCAACATCTATTTTGCCATTCATGCATTTTGGGTTTGGGAAATGCGACAAACTGTACTTAAATTACCGTTATAACCTTTATTTTTTGACGGATATTTCAGATGCAACAAATTGACACCCAAGTAGAGAAAGAGTACGAGCAGCCAGATGCGTTTAAAGTTGCGGCAGACAATTGCCGTATTCTGGATTTTGAAAATGTTGAACTCAAGCAAATAGAAAAAGGCTTCTGGGTGGTTAAGGTCATCGGACGGAAACCACATGCCCATATGAAAGTAGAGCTGGTTCCTTCGCAACATAATCATCAGCCTGAATATTGGGATATAAAAGTTCACGGATGCGTGAATACTGATATTGAAAACCCAAAATCGACACCTTTCGAAGTTACTTTGCCGCTTACAGCATGTAAGGGTGTTAAGGGCATCGAGATTGTTGGTGGCACCAAAGTTTCTCGTTTTGATATTCCCAGGCATTAAACTTTTGCAGGAATGTTCCGTGTTACGGACATGACGCTTCTTTATTGTCTGGCCAGGCTGTTGGTGGCCATGGCAGATTAGTTTGACGAATATCTTATGTTCCTTCATAAGCTGCGTATTGATATCGTCAGCGACTGTGTGCTGGTGCTCATCTCGTATGTACTGAGCAGGAAGCTGTATAAGCTCTCCTGGATTTTGGGTCGCAAAGAAAATAAGTGAAGTTGTTTTATGTCTATTTGGGGAAAAATTGCAGGGGTTGCTGCAGGGTTTGCGTTTGGTGGCCCAATAGGAGCATTAGTTGGTGGAGTCGCAGGGCATTTTGCTGTTGACCACGAGAAAACCGGTGATGGAGAAGGGAAATCTCAATCTGATCAGGTTGCATTTACTGTTGGTGTGATTGCTTTGGGTGCCAAGATGGCCAAGGCTGATGGTGTTGTTACAGCTGATGAGGTTATTGCATTTAAAGAGGTTTTCAAGGTTCCGGAAGGCGAAATGAAAAACGTTGCCAGAGTTTTTGATCTGGCAAAGCAGGATGTCGCCGGTTATGAAGCTTATGCAGACCAGCTTGCAAAAATTTTCCGTAACAATAAAGATCTGCTTCGTGATGTGCTTGAGGGGCTGTTTCACATCGCAAAAGCTGATGGGATCATTCATCCTAATGAAGAGGACTTTCTGATTGAAGTTTCCAGGCGTTTTGGATTTTCAGAAACAGAGTTCAAATATACTATGGCACGCCATATCCAGACCAGCGAGCGGTGCCCTTATGATGTGCTGGAAGTTTCGCGAGAAATATCTGATGCGGATCTGAAAAAGCACTATCGTAAACTTGTAATGGAAAATCATCCTGACAAGCTTGTGTCACGCGGTGTGCCTGAAGAGTTTGTCAAGCTGGCTACAGATAAGCTGGCTGCGATAAATGAAGCCTATGATGAAATTGCGAAGGAACGGGGACTATAGAGTTGAGCTGTGATACCAGGCTTGATGCCTGTTGGAGGCCTTCACCTAATATTGAGCCCCGACGTGGCGGTCTGAAGGCCGACATGTTACTTCTGCATTACACTGCCATGACGAGTGGTCCAAAAGCGGTTGACTGGTTATGTCATCCGGATGCGGGTGTTTCCTGCCATTATCTCGTTGATGAGGACGGGACTATTACCCAGATGGTGCATGAGTCCGAGCGTGCCTGGCATGCAGGAGTGTCTTCCTGGCATGGGGAAACAGATATTAACTCATGTTCGATTGGTATCGAGATTCAGAACCTTGGTCATGCGCTGGATATTCTTCCTGAATATCCTGAAATTCAAATGGAAGCAGTTAAGTCTCTCTGTCTTGATATTATTCAACGTCATAATATTCCGGCGAGGAGGGTGCTTGGGCATTCTGACGTTGCATTTGGGAGGAAGGTTGATCCAGGAGAGGCCTTTTCGTGGGAAGAGCTATATCGTTCAGGGATCGGACACTGGGTAGAGCCTGCTGTTATTCAGGGGGATCCGGGACTGGATCTGGGGTGTTGCGGTGATGAAGTCGAAGAGTTGCAGACGCTGTTAAGGAATTATGGGTACGGAATAGAGATTTCCAGGGAATATGATCAGTGTACGAAAAGTGCTGTTTCTGCGTTTCAAGCTCACTGGAGGCAAAAATCTGTTAACGGTGTTGCAGACTTATCCACGGTTCAAACTCTTGAGAAGCTCAGTGTAAATACAGAAGACAATTAACGTAAAGAAGTGTTGTTAACCATTTGAGAAAACGTCGTTCCTTGCCAAATAATGTCAAATGAAGAACTGCTGTAAACCTATAATTTTAACTGTTAATGAGTTTGATACAGCTGCGAATTGCATACTATTGCGGCAATTAGGGGCGTATTTTTTTCTTGCCTTTCCCTCCTCGTACCATTAGACGGTAGTCCCATTGATGGGCTGGCGGTTGATACGGATATCACTCTGTTATCGGACATTTGCGGCCCAGCAGAAAAAAGCAGATCGTAGCACATTAGATGGTGCTATATGAATTTGAGCTGCAGTCGTAAGATTTGGCTAGCTCTTTGTATTAGATCTGTCTGGTTACTTTTTAAGAGGGTGGTATCTTTTAACTAATCCATCCTGTGTAGGCCGAGTTCGAATAGAGAGACGGTTTTCAATATGAGTAGCAAAGTAGTTTGAAAATGGAACCGTCCTGGTCGGACATTTATCCTTCCAAATAAATAATTTCCCATGATTCCAGAAAGTTGGAGGTGTCGCACAATGAGCGAGATCCTGAGGAGTGTTTCGTGTTGCCTGGCTATTATTGTCAGCCTTACGATATTTATTTTCCCAGCTCATTCCGCCAAGGAAGTCAATATTTTTGATAATACTGACCTTTTTGCCGGCCCTGCTATGAAAGCAGGATATAAGAGACAATCTATACGCAATAGAAGAGCAGTACCTGTTGTAAGAAAAGACAGAAAAGTTTCGAGACGGAAGCTTGTCAGAAAAAGACCTGTCGTTCTGAGAAAGAGACGTTTTGCAGCCAAGAGACGCAGGTATACAGTTCGCAGCGGTTTTCCGCGTGGTTATGGCAAGCCAGTTACCCGTGAGCGAAAAGTTGTACGGAAAGAGAAAAAAATCCGCACACTTTCAAAAGTTTCGGGGCGTAGCCGTTTTTCCAGTCTGATTGCCAAACATGCTTCCAATAACGGAGTACCAGTCAGACTTGCCCATGCTGTTGTTCGCATTGAGAGCAATTATCGTCCTGGTGTACGGGGTGGAGCAGGAGAAATCGGTTTGATGCAAATTAAACCTGCTACAGCCCGTATGATGGGATTCCGTGGCTCTACCAGAGCGCTTTACAATCCGGATACCAATCTTAAATATGGAATGAAATATCTGGCGGCAGCTTACCGCATGTCAGGTGGAACCATCTGTGGCACTGTGTTGAAATATAATGCAGGGCATGGCGCACGGAGAATGAATCCGATCAGCGCACGTTATTGCCGTAAAGCCAAGCGTATTCTCGGGCGTTAATCTGTCTGATTGAGTGTATGGCTTTGAGCCTGAAGTTGATGGCCGGGTCTGTGATCGCAGATCCGGCCATTTTTCTGTTTAAATACTCTTATTTATCGCTATATTGGCGGTCTGCCAGTTGGCCAGATGATCGCTCCGCTTTGCGGGGAGGAAAGTCCGGGCTCCATGGAAAAGCGGTGCCGGATAACGTCCGGCGGGGGCGACCCCAGGGAAAGTGCCACAGAAAGCAAACCGCTCATCTTTGTCTTCTCGAAGACTCTGCAGGTGAGTAAGGGTGAAAAGGTGCGGTAAGAGCGCACCGCGTGACTGGTAACAGAAGCGGCATGGTAAACCCCACCGGGAGCAAAACCGAATAGGAACAACGTAAAGGCTATGCCTTCGGTCATTTCCAGGCCAGTTGTTCGGGTTGGTTGCATGAGGCGTATAGCAATATGCGTCCCAGATGAATGGTCATCACGAAGCAATTCGTACAGAACCCGGCTTACCGGCCAACTGGCATTTAACCTTAATTAATTCACCATACTTTATTATATTACGTTAATTTACTCTACTAAAGTATTTGATTGTCATAACATTTTTGTATTGTATCATCGTTCTCTCCAGATCTAGTATGTGTACTGGTTATTTTGCTGCCAGTGAGAAATTAAGAAGAATGGCTGGCTGCGGTTATTACCAGCACAACTTCCCGACAAGTGGGTATAAGATTACGACTGTCTCGGTATTGAGAATGACTTTGGTCCGGTTGTATAAAGTAATTGTGCACTACTTGCCGGGCATGGCCGGAACTCGTTCCGGTAGCGATTAGATAATAGGTTTAACCATAAATGCGTATTCTGTTCCTTTGTGCAAATAGTAGAAATGAACTGCTGTTCAAGTCCTCACTGGAGAGAATGCATCATACTATAACAGTTACTGATGACTGTTCCCTGGTGCCTGAATTTGTAACACGATATGTGTTTGATCTGGTTATTCTTGATTTACCCACTTTTTGTAAAGATGCGGACAAGCTGGAGATTATTTCCAAGTGCCGCCATGAATGTCCGGGGGCAGCAATTCTTGTATTGTCTGAATCCGGAGATTCCGAAAGCCGCATGAAGGCGCTTGAGAATGGTGCTGATGACTGTCTGGTTGGTGCTGCTAATCTGAAAGAGTTTGAGATTGTGATCAATTCACTTACCCGACGGTATGGTGGTAAGGAACCAGTCGTTTATACCTTTGGTCCGCTAAGCCTGAATCGTGAGACGCGGACTGTTGAGCTGGATGGCAAGATTGTGAAGGTTACCCCCCGGGAATATGTGTTATTAAAGACACTCATCAAGAAACCGGGGCTTGTTGTCAAGACAGATGAAATATCTTCTCATGTATTTGAAGTTGGTGACAGTTATGGCTCGAATCTTGTGCAACCACATATTAGTCGTCTCCGTTCAAAATTAAAACATCCTAAACTGACAATTTCCGCAGTATACGGAACAGGTTACAAGCTTGAGCTGATTTCAGAGTAAGCCAGTTTCTGTCTCTTATTTTCTCCTATCTACAGTGTATTTTTTTCCGTTCCGAATACTCCTTTTCGGTCCATATGTGCGGTATACGCATTTTATCCATAGGCATCGCAATATTTTTTATGTATTTCAGCTTCTTATATGGTCATCTTTTCCCATTATACTAAGGGATTGAGTGGGGTATTTTGTCGTTATTTTTCAATCAATTAGGTGCGGTCGCAATTAAACCATATTTTGAACAAAAATCAGTAGGCCGATGATGTTGCTGTTTTGCAATAGCATTGCATGAATTCCGCATGGTTCTTGAGGTAATGTCTGAGCATGAAAGGTTAAGGCCTCACCCCAAATGAGGTTTTAGTCCTATCACAACTGTAAATTAACGAACAATTCTCTCGGGGGAGTTTAGAGTATGAATTTTAAAACTGTACTTTTTTCAGCGCTTCTAGGTAGTGCTGCAATGGTATCTTCACAAGCTATGGCTGGTGGAGCTATCGGTGGTAACTGCTGCGCGGATCTTGAAGAGCGTGTTGCTGAACTTGAAGCAACTACTGCACGTAAAGGTAACCGTAAAGTTTCTTTGCAAATTTCAGGTAACATAGCTTACGCATTGTTCTTTAATGGTGACAATGGCAGACTTAATGGTGCAACTCCCGTAGGCCCTGCTAACGGCGTGACACTTGGTCAAACTATTGCTAATCAATCAAAATTCCGTTTTGTTGGTAAAGCACGTATCAATTCTGATCTTTATGCTGGTTACAGAGTAGAGTTTGGTATTGGCGGCGTTGATGCTGGATCATATGCTCGTGATATAACTCCAGGTGCTGCTGGACCTCTAACACTTCGCTACAATGATGTTTTCATTGGTTCTAAAACATTCGGTAAAGTTACAATCGGTCACGGCTCTCTAGCGTCTGATTTTGCTTCGGAAGTCGATCTTTCTGGAACAATTTATTACGCTGGTGGTAGCTTGAACGAGTGGAATGCGCAGGCAAACCTTGATGGTGGTCGTGAAGAGCGTATTCGTTATGACTCTCCTACTCTAGCTGGTTTCAAAGTATCTGCTTCTTGGCAGGACAATGAGACTGTTGATGTTGCTCTTCGTTATGGTGGAGCTATCGGTGATTTCACTGTAGCTGCTGCTGTTGCATATACTGAAACTGAAGCTGGTGACGGTACAACTGTTGGTTCTGCGTCTATCTTGCACAGACCAACTGGTTTGAGCCTGTCAGCTGCAGCTGGTGAGGCTGATACTGCGACTTCTTTGGGTATTGAAGAGTTTTGGTATGTTAAAGCTGGCATCCAGCGTAAAGTCTTCGCTGCTGGTAAAACTGCATTCTCAGTTGACTACCACGACATCAATGATGGCGGTGCTGACAAAATTGGCGCTCAGCTAGTTCAGGATATCGATGCTGCTGGTATGAAACTTTATGCTTCTATCTGGGATACAACTTGTGATGCAGCATCTTGTGTTACTACTCCAGAAGAAACTGCTGGTTTCGTTGGAATGAGCATCAGCTTCTAATATTGGATAAAGCAGTCTTTCCTAGCCAATCAGGGGAGACTGACACTCCGCTTCAGGGTGGTAAGCGATTGTTGCCCTGGAGTATGAAAATATAAAATCCTGTTTTAAACTGGCCCTGATTTTTATCGGGGCCATTTTTTTATCTCACGGCAAGTTCGCTTCGCTCACGCCTCCGATGGGGCGGCGCTATGCACCGGGAGGCGGTCGCCTCCAGTCAGAGCTTGCAGCTCTTTCGGTTTTGGCTTACGCGAATGCCTTCGGCATGTGCGGCGCTTGCGCCGGGGTGCAGTCGCACCCAGTCGGGACCTTGTGGTCCCTTCGGTTATTTGTTTTTCGTAGGGTGTGTTAGTGAAGCGAAGGGCATAAGCCCGAAGCGGAGCGTAACGCACCAATTGAGGCACAGAGTTTGCTGCTGGTGCGTTACGCTTCAATCGGCTACGCCTCATTCCGCTAACACACCCTACATTTTTACATTTTCATTTTCCTGGTTCTAGCGTTCGCCCATGATTTTTAATTCACCTATGTCCCCTGCCCAATCTTTTGAGATCAGGCCATCGCGGACATCTTTATGAAAGGATGAATATGGCCAGTCCTGAACGCGATTTACGTAACCATGCTTCACCGGGTTAAAGTAGCAATAATCAAGGTGCTGTTGAAAATCATTTTCGTCACGAATGTAATGTTCCCAGAAACGTCTTTGCCAGACTGTACGTTCTTTACGTCTTTGGCGGCTGGGAGAGATCGTTCCTTCGTGAGAAATTGACTTTGAAAAATGGGATTTGATGAGCTGCCACCTGACGGAAAAGTTTATATCATCTTCAGGTAAAGTGAGAATGGCATGCAGGTGATCTGGCAGGATAACGATTGCATCAATTTTAAACGGCCATTGCTTTTTGGTTTTTGTAAATGCCTGTCTGAGCTCATCAATGTGTTCAACCAGTAATGATAACCTGCGATCTAACAGGTTTACTGTGAAGAACCACGTTCCCCCTGGAATGAACATTCGGCGATAATCAGGCATAAGACTCCTATTCATAAAAGCCGTGCCTTGTTACAGCGAATATATTTAACAAAACGAGAATGCAGGATGTGTTAGTAAAGCGAAGGGTGTAAGCCCGAAACGGAGCGTAACGCACCAATTTGGGCACCAGAGTTTGCCGCTGGTGCGTTACGCTTCAATCGGCTACGCCTCATTCCGCTAAGGCACCCTACATTGCACACATCATCCCAGATGATCCCAGTTCAACTTCTCTCTCAACACTCTCCTTTAACACCTGCTTAACCAAACTATTCTTTCGAATTGCAGTGTTGTGCAGTAGATCCCAACTAACTCCCTGTGTATTCCTTAAAAAACCATTGACTCCCATATAATCCCATGATATCCCAATTATACCCATTGAGATACAGTTGGGTGAATAGAGGGCCGGTTAGCAACCACTTAGAGGCCAAAAAAAGTGGTTGCGCCGCTTCGCTTTTTTGCGGTTGGTCTGAATTATTTTGGTGTTTTGGGCGTGTTTTTGGGGGAATACGCCCTGATGTTAAACGAATTTTTAAGGTTACGAATTAAATGAATAGTGGTGAGCCTAATACACGAAGTTTTCCGGGCGCCACTAAGTTCACGAGTACAACGGCCTTTGTAGTGAATGAGTAGGGGCGCTTGAATAATAAGGATGGACCGCTTTGTCTCGACCTACACAAAAAAAATTGACGCCAAAGGACGGGTTTCTGTTCCAGCACCCTTCCGAACAATCCTGGCGCGCGACGGCTTTGAAGGCGGTATCTACTGCTACCCCTCGCTCGACAATTGCGCGCTCGATGCAGGAGGCCAAAGACTCGTCGATAAAATTGACGGACTTATTGAGCAACTTGGGGCATACTCGGATGGGCATGACCCGCTTGCCACGGCATTATTTGGCGAAAGTGAAATTCTCAAAATCGATGCGGACGGACGGACAATTATTCCAGACCGGTTACGCGAGCATGCAGGTATTGAAAAAGAAGTCACCTTTGTTGGGCTTGGTCTCAAATTCCAGATTTGGGAACCTCAGCAATTTGAAGATTACAGGGAAAAATCACGGAGCCAAATGGCAGATCTACGGAAGTTACTCGGCGCGGGGAGCCGCCCTACGGGCGGCAGTGAAGGAGTACGGGAAACATGACGGATCATGGTGTAGAGAGGGACATCACCATAAGTGGACCGGTTCGACATGTTCCCGTACTACTCGCGGAAGTCATTGAGGCGCTAGCGCCCAAGGATGGTGAAGTTTATATTGATGGTACTTTTGGTGCGGGGGGATATGCCCGCTCTATATTAGAGGCGGCCCAGTGTCGCCTTATTGGTGTTGATCGTGATCCTGATGCGATTGCCGGAGCAAAGCCGCTTCTTGAAGAGTTTCCAGACAGACTTAAGGTTATTCAGGGACGTTTCAGCCAGCTTGACAAAGTTGCCAGATCTGCAGGGGATGAGCTTGTAGATGGTGTCGTGCTGGATCTTGGTGTTTCTTCCATGCAGCTTGACGAGGGGGAACGCGGTTTTTCGTTTATGCGTGACGGACCCCTTGATATGCGCATGGGGCAGGATGGAGAAACTGCAGCCGAGATTGTCGGGCGACTGGATGAACAGGAACTTGCGGATATTTTCTACAGGTTAGGTGAGGAGCGGCGTTCCCGCGCTATTGCCAGAGCTATTGTTGCTCACCGTAAAAATGAAGAAATTACGAGAACCAGTGAACTGGCTAATATTGTTGAAGGAGTTCTGGGGCGTAGACCCAATGATCCGAAACATCCGGCTACACGTGTTTTTCAGGCTCTCAGACTATTTATAAATCAGGAACTTGAGGAGCTGGTTGAGGCTCTTCATTCTGCTGAAGAGATTTTAAAGCCTGGCGGAAGACTTGTTGTTGTTACTTTTCATTCGCTTGAAGATCGTATTGCCAAAAGATTTTTTGCACAAAAATGTGGAAGAGTTTCCCGTCCTTCCAGACATTTACCTGGGGACAATTCACAGGAAGAGAAACCGAGTTTCCAATTTGTTAACCGTAAGGCTGTTAAGCCAAGTGATAATGAAATTTCAGATAATCCCAGGGCCAGGTCAGCTCAATTACGAGCAGCTATACGACAGGATGCTCCGGGCGGTCGTTTAGAGCCGAAGATTTTGGGGTTGCCTCAGATTTAGTGCACAGCATAAATTTTGAGGCGCAGACTAGTGAGTTTCATCATGTTGCGTTTCATTAATATTATTCTGCTTGTTGCCATGGGCTCTATGATTGTTCTGCTTTATCAGCTGAAATATGAATCCCGTCTGCTGAGTGAGACGGTCAGTACGCTTTCCGGAGATATTCAGAAAGAACGAGAGAATATTGCAGTTCTCAGAGCAGAGTGGAGCCACCTTATCAGGCCAGAACGCATCGAACATCTTTCCAAAAAGCATCTGGGTTTAACAACAATTGCTCCTGAACAATTTGTGAGTAGTGAATGGTTAGGCACTGTCAGAAAAGGCAGTAGCCCGGTGGTTCTTGACAGTGTCCGTAACAGTAAAAGTAGCAGGTAGAGTTGTGTTTTCAAAACAAGAGAAATCCAGATCCGGTCAGTCAAGACAACCTTTCTTTGTGCGCTACCGACCTGTTGTTATTCCTGAGCAGGGGCGACTGTTTATTGCTATGGCGGGGTTCTCGCTTTTTTTCGTGATTATTGCCATGAGACTGGTTGATCTTGGCGGAGTGCAGAGTACAGCAACAATTACAGCACGGGTCTCCAGTGTTTCTCAGGTGATTGCACGTCCTGATATTCTCGACAGACATGGAAGTCTACTGGCTACTGATGTTAAAACTGCAGCCCTTTATGCCAATCCTTCCGAGGTTCTTGATGTAGAGGATGTCGTTGATAAACTGATGACTGTGCTGCCAGATCTTGATGCAAAGTCGTTAACGAAAAAACTCAGTAAAAAGAACAGCAAATTTGCATGGGTGAAACGGCGGATTCCTCCCAAGGATGAGGAGCGTATTTTATCATTAGGACTTGTTGGATTGCATTTCAGCCATGAACCCCAGAGGGCATATCCTGTTGGCAACCTTACCTCTCATGCTCTTGGTTATGTTGATATTGATAACCGGGGGCAAGGGGGGATAGAGCGGCATATAGACAAGATTGCCGGTGTTTATTTTCCGAAGGTTAATAAAGACGACCTTAAACCTATATTTGAGGTTTCTATTGATCTTGGTGTTCAGCATATATTGAGGCAGGAACTTTCAAAAGCTATTAAAACCTACAGGGCTAAAGCTGCATCCGGTATAATTATGGATGTAACCAGTGGGGAAGTTATTGCAATGAGTTCGCTGCCGGATTTTGATCCTCATAAACAAAAGCAGGCGTTGGAGAAAAAGCGTCTTGATCGAAATACAAACGGTATTTTTGAACTTGGTTCCATTTTTAAAGTTGTGACCACAGCCATGGCACTGGATACAGGAGTGGCTAATATTAACAGTGTTTTTGATGCCAGCCGTCCAATCGTTCTTGGTAAGTCCAGAATCAGGGATTACCATGGTAAGGGGCGTCCACTGAATGTGGAAGAGGTCTTTATTTATTCGTCAAATATCGGCTCGGCAAAAATGGCTGACCGGGTGGGCATTGCCCGTCATAAAGCTTTCCTGGGAAAGCTTGGGCTTCTGACTGCAATGGAGACTGAGCTGGGACGGCATCAGGCCCCTATGAAGCCACAAAACTGGACGAGGCTGAGTACAATGACAATTGGCTTTGGTCATGGTCTGTCTGTTTCACCTTTGCAGTTTGTGGCTGCAACGGCTTCACTTGTAAATGGCGGTTATTATGTAACGCCGACATTCAGGAAACGTTCGCGGGCTGATGGCAGAGCCAAAGCAAAGAAAGTTCTGAAATCTGCGACCAGTAATGAAATTCGCCAGCTTCTGCGGCTGAATGTGGTCAAGGGAACAGGGCGGCGGGCTGATGCTCCTGGTTACCGTGTGGGTGGAAAAACGGGGACAGCAGAAAAAGCGGAGAATGGTCGGTATAACACGAACAAGCTGCTTACAAGCTTCATAAGCGTATTTCCTTCTGATGACCCTGCCTATGTGGTTCTTGTGATGCTTGATGAGCCTCAACCGGGGCCTGGGCAGAAGTCGAGACCAACAGCCGGAACGAATGCTGCTGTGGTTACATCTAACCTGATTTCACAGGTTGGCAGCAAACTTGGCGTAATTCCTCAACAGAAAAATGTGGCGCTGTCCAGAAAATAGTGATTATTATCAGGACCCAAACAGGTTCTAAAATTTATATTACACTAACTGGCGGTACATAGTTATGAAATTACACAGGCTTGCAGGCCCGGAAATCGAACTGGGTGAGAGACAGGCCGAGCTTGATATTACGGGGCTTACAGCGGATAGCCGTGAGGTTCGACCGGGGTATCTCTTTGCAGCTTTGCCGGGTTCGGTGATGGATGGCACCAAATTTATTCCTTCAGCACTTGAGAAGGGCGCGTCTGCGATTTTGATGGCGGATGACCGTGAGGTTGTAATACCGGACGGCATTGCTGTAATTAAGGTTTCTAACCCGCGCAAATTTCTTGCAGTGTTTGCATCGGNNGACGTATGTGTTGCAGTGACAGGCACAAATGGCAAGACGTCGGTAGCTTCTTTTGTCAGGCAGATATGGCGGGGACTTGGTTATCAGGCCGCAAGTCTTGGAACGATTGGGCTGGTAACATCTTCGGAAAATGTGACTTCCACGCATACAACACCTGAACCAGTTGCTTTACATAAGATGTTATCACATCTGGCAGAAGATGGTATTGACCATTTGGCGGTAGAGGCTTCGAGCCATGGATTGCAGCAAAGCAGGCTTGATGGTGTTTTGCTGAAAGCGGGGGCGTTTACCAATATTTCCAGGGATCATCTGGATTATCACAAGACATTTGAAGATTATTTTAATCAAAAAAAGCGTCTGTTCAGTGAATTGCTGCCGGATGGTGCTGCTGCGGTTATTGATATGGATGCGGAGGGAGCAAAGGATATTGTTGATATCGCTTCCAGACGCGGATTGATTATTGCGGGTGTCGGGCGGAAGGGAGATACCATTCAACTCACTGATGTTGTGCTGGACGGGTATGCCCAGAAACTTACATTATTATACGGCGGTACTGAATATAAGGTTCATCTGCCGCTTGTAGGGGACTTTCAGGTTTCCAATGCACTTGTTGCAGCGGCCTTGTGTCTGACACAGGGTGACAGTCCTAGCTGTGTTTTTCAACAACTTGAAGACCTTGAAGGTGCCAGAGGGCGTCTTGAATTTGCTGGTGAAACAGCTCAAGGGGCTCCTGTCTTTATTGATTATGCGCACACACCTGATGCGCTGGAGAATGCGCTTACTTCGTTGAGGCCTTATGTTAAAAACAGGCTGTCAGTTGTTTTTGGCTGTGGCGGCGACCGTGATAAAGGCAAGCGCCCTTTGATGGGGCAGGTTGCGGATCAACAGGCTGATATGGTTTATGTGACTGATGATAATCCGCGTGGCGAAGATGCTGCTGTTATTCGTGCAGAAGTTCTTGAAGGGGCCTCGGGAGCTGTCGAGATTGGTGACAGGCAGTCAGCAATTCAGCGGGCCGTAGATGATGCGGTTGAGGGAGATGTGGTGCTTGTGGCTGGCAAAGGTCATGAAACGGGCCAAATTATAAAAGACAAAGTGATACCGTTTTCCGACCATGATGCTGTTCGGGAGGCTATAAGAGGAGAATAACAAGATGAACGAGCCTCTTTGGCGAATTTCCAGTATTGCTGCCGCAACTGACGGGGAATGTCAGTTTGACGTTGATGCAGAGATTTCAGGGATTTCTATTGACAGCCGTACCCTTAACAAGGGTGATCTTTATATTGCGATCGTCGGTGATGTCCATGATGGACATCGATTTGTTGAGGCTGCTCTGAAGGCAGGTGCAGGGGCTGCACTGGTTCGCAAGGATTATAAGCCTGAGGGGGATGTGGGTCCTCTTATATATGTTGATGATACACTGCGTGCCATGGAAGCTCTTGGGCAGGCAGCAAGAGGGCGGACGGATGCCAGGGTTATTGCTGTTACGGGTTCTGTTGGAAAGACAGGCACGAAGGAAGCTTTAAGGCAATGTCTTGAGGGGCAGGGTAAAATTCATGCCTCTGTAAAATCCTTTAATAATCACTGGGGAGTGCCGATTTCACTGTCCCGTATGCCTGCTGATACAGATTACGGGGTGTTTGAGGTTGGTATGAACCATCCGGGTGAAATTACTCCGCTTGTCAGGTTTATAAGGCCGCATATTGCTATTATTACGACTGTTGAACCGGTCCATATTGAGTTTTTCAAGTCTGTTGAAGAGATTGCTGCGGCCAAGGCCGAGATTTTTGATGGTCTGGAAGCTGGTGGCATTGCCATTCTGAACAGAGATAATCCGCATTTTGAATTTTTGAAAGGGCGCGCTGCCGAGATCGGAGCACGTGTTGTTCCATTTGGAGAGCATGAAGAGGCTGAAGCCCGGATTCTGAATGTTGAACTGCACCCCGACCGTTCCGAGGTGACTGCCGATCTGCTGGGGCAGGAAATTCGCTTTACTATGGGCATTCCCGGCAAGCATCTGGTGATGAATTCAATGGCTGTGCTGGCTGCTATCAAGCTGGCCGGGGCAGATGTGGAGAAGGCAGCAGCAGTTCTGGCGAATTTGCAGGCTGAGGAGGGGAGAGGCGCTAAAGAGGTTATTGCTCTGGATGGTGGTGATGTGGCTATTGTCGATGAGAGCTATAATGCGAATCCGGCTTCCATGAGAGCTGCGATTGCTTCTTTTGCACAATCCATGCAGCAAGGATATTCCAGACGTATTGTGGTTCTGGGGGATATGCTGGAGCTTGGGGACAAGGCAGAACAGCTTCATAAAGATCTTAAAGGTCCAATACTGGATAGCGGAGTTGATCTTGTTTTTGCCTGTGGGGAACAGATGTCCGGTCTATTTTCGACCCTTCCTGCCACTTTACAGGGGAATTGTGCTGCGAATTCAGAGGAATTAATTCCTGAATTATTAAAAGCGCTGGGACCCGGTGATGCTATTATGGTAAAAGGGTCGCTGGGAAGTCGTATGGGGCCAGTTGTTGAAGCCTTGAAAAAGCACTTCAGATAGGGTTATTAAACGGCTAAGGTATTTTCGTCATTGGGCTGGGGGCAGGGCCTAAAGCACAAGGCAGCGTATACCCCTTAAGGGGATTGTGAAGAATAAGGAAAAACAATGCTTTATTACCTGGTCGAGCTGAGAGACCAAATCGGACCGTTTAACGTTTTTCAATATATCACTTTAAGAACTGGCGGAGCGATTATGACCGCCATGTTTTTTGTTTTTATGTTTGGTCCAGGACTTATTAATCTATTGCGCCTGAAGCAGGGACGTGGTCAGCCAATTCGTGAAGACGGGCCACAGAGCCATATTATTCAGAAGCAGGGCACGCCAACCATGGGTGGTCTGATGATCCTTTCAGGGATTACCGTTTCCACGCTGTTATGGGCTAACCTCAGCAACCAGTATGTATGGATCGTGCTTTTTGTGACTTTGGGGTACGGGGCTATCGGATTTTATGATGATTATCTGAAGGTTTCCAAACATACGCATCACGGTTTTTCCAGCAAGATACGCCTTGGCCTTGAGTTTCTGATTGCCGGTATTGCCACTATCTGGTTTGTGACGCTGGGCAAAGGGGATACCTCCATGTCCGTAGCTGTTCCGATGCTGAAGGATTACTGGATTTATCTTGGCTGGTTCTTCGTAGTTTTCGGTATGATTGTTATTTCGGGTGCCGGTAATGCGGTCAACCTCACTGACGGTCTTGATGGTCTGGCTATCGGGCCTGTTATGATTGCTGCGGCTACGTTTGGATTGATTGCCTATCTTGTTGGACACTCTGCATTTTCAACTCACCTTCAAATTCCATATGTATCGGGTACTGGTGAACTGGCTGTTATCTGTGGTGCTATTATTGGTGCAGGGCTTGGTTTTCTCTGGTTTAATGCCCCCCCTGCCATGATTTTTATGGGGGATACCGGATCACTCGCGCTGGGCGGTGCTCTGGGGGCTATCGCGGTTGCCACCAAGCATGAGCTGGTTCTGGCGATTGTTGGTGGTCTGTTTGTGCTGGAGGCTGTGTCTGTTATTGTGCAGGTGGCTTCGTTCAAGCTGACGGGTAAAAGAGTATTCAGGATGGCGCCTATTCACCATCATTTTGAACAAAAGGGCTGGAAAGAACCGACAATTGTTATCCGTTTCTGGATTATTGCAGTTGTTCTGGCGCTTCTTGCTCTGGCAACATTGAAATTGCGTTGATAGTGATATGATACCAATAACATCCTATTCGGGTAAGTCGGTTGCAGTCTTTGGCCTTGGTATGTCAGGGCTGGGGACAGCGCGTGCACTGGAGGCCGGTGGTGCCGTTGTGTCCTGCTGGGATGATGGTGAGGCTGGCCGTGCCAAAGCGGCTGAAGCGGGATTTAATGTTGTTGATCTGAATGAGGCTGACTGGTCAGGCTTTTCATCGCTAATACTGGCTCCGGGCGTGCCGTTGACACATCCGGTTCCGCACTGGACTGTTACGAAAGCCCTGGATGCAGGTGTTGAGGTTATCGGTGATACAGAGCTGTTTTTCAGGGAGCATAAGGCTCTTGGCAGTAAGGCCAGGCTGATTGGTATTACGGGGACAAATGGCAAATCCACGACCACTGCGCTGGTTGCCCACCTGCTAGCATCTGCCGGACGTGATGTTGAGATGGGCGGGAATATTGGCAAGGCGGTTCTGGATCTGGAGCCTTTTGCTGATGATCGTGTCTATGTGATTGAATTTTCTTCCTATCAGATTGACCTGACGCCAAGTATGCACCTTGATGCTGCCGCTCTTCTTAATGTAACTCCTGATCATATTGACCGTCACGGGACGGTTGAGAATTATGCGGGGGTTAAAGAGCATATATTCCAGAATATGCATAAAGGTCAGACAGCTGTTATTGGTGTTGATGATATTTATTGTCAGGAGATTGCGTCCCGGCTTTATGGAGATTTTGATGTTCAGCATATATCGGTTGAGCATGATATCAAAAACGGTATCCGCGCCAATGATGGCGTACTTTATTCGGTCCGTGACGGCGAGACATCCCAGCTTGTTTCTTTGATAGGTGTTAATAATCTGCGTGGCTCCCATAACTGGCAGAATGCGGCAGTAGCTTTTGCTCTGGTGCAGAGTGTTGGTGTTTCTGCTGAAGATATTGCCAAAGGGTTTGAGATATTTCCGGGGCTTGCGCACCGGATGCAGGAAATTGCCCGTGATGGTGCCATTGTTTATGTCAATGACTCCAAAGCAACAAATGCGGATGCTGCTGCAAAAGCGCTTTCGTCCTACGAGGAGATTTACTGGATTGTCGGTGGTGTTGCCAAGGATGGTGGTATTGACAGCCTGAAAGAATATTTTCCACGGATTGTCAAAGCCTATCTGATTGGGCAGGCTGGAGAGGACTTTTCGCAGGTTCTTGAAGGCAAGGTTCCGTTTGAACTTTCGGGCACAATTGAGCAGGCTGTTAAATCTGCGTCTCTGGATGCAAAGGTATCTCAAGGGGTCGAGCGGGTTATATTACTGTCTCCTGCCTGTGCTTCGTTTGATCAATATCCGAACTTTGCTGTCCGGGGTGATGATTTTTGCAGGGTTGTTGAGGGATTGCTCTAAAGAGCGATGTTGTTTTATTTAATATAATTTCATTTCGGGGCTTTTGTTATGTCTCAAGATATATCAGAGGATGAGGTGTCTTCTGCCTGGGATAGCAATGCTTCCCAGTGGACGGCTGATGTACGTGCGGGATTTGACCTTTATCGTGAGCTTTATACGTTTCCCGAGTTTCTTAAATTTATCCCGGATATTGCGGGTTGTGATGTTCTGGATCTTGGATGTGGTGAAGGAACCAATACGCGGAAATTCTTCGAACTTGGTGCGAGGGTAACAGGGATCGATATTTCCCAGTCCATGCTGGATGAGGCTATTCTGGAGGAACAGAAAGATCCCAGAGACATTCAATATTACCGGACATCATTTACTGATTTAAGCCGCTTTTCCGATAACTCTTTTGACCATGCTTTGTCGACTATGGCTTTGATGGATGGTCCGGATTTTGATCTGGCGATGAAGGAGGCTTTCAGGGTTTTGAAGCCCGGTGGGCATCTGGTTTTTAGTGTGTTGCATCCCTGTTTTATGACGTCTGGTTTTAAGTGGATACTTTCTGATGATGGAATGCATGAAGGTTTATGTGTGAGCCGTTATTTTGAAGAGGGTGGTTATACTGAAGAGTGGAAGTTCAGCAAGCGTCCGGGGGAAGATGATGTGCCTTTGTTCAGGATACCAAGGTTTCCCAAAAAGCTGTCTGATTATATAAACAGTGTTATTGGTGCCGGGTTTAAGTTAAGTTCACTTGCTGAACCACGACCAGATAAAGCGTTATCAGAAAAACATGAATGGTTGAAACGCTGGTATGATCATGCGCCTCTCGTGCTTTTTGTGAGCGCAGTTAAAGACATAAAATGACTATTTCTGTCAGTATTTCAACAAAATAGCTTTATAGGTTCACCATAATAACTATATGGGAGGTTGTTATGGTAGACATTATCAAGGTATTTGCCGAGCAGTTTGGTCTGGTGGCACTTTATGCTGTTATTGTTTTGTATATGGGCTTTACTGCGAATGGGCTGAAGCATCTGATTTTTATGCTTGGTATCGTTTGCGGTGTTTTTATAACCATGTTTCAGGCGTTTAATCTGAAATCACAATTTGGTTTTCTGGATGTGACGCAGTTTGTGCCGGTATCGCAGGATATCGGGAATATAGCTGTGGCTGTTGTGTTTGTTTATGTTCTTGGCTTTGTGGCCTATGGACTGAAGCAAACTATTGCGCCGAGTGAAGCCTGAGTTTTATTCCACAAACTCTTCGCGCTTGTAGCCTTGCATAAACAGTAGTGCGGTCAGGTCGCCATAGTTGACCTGGGCGTCAGCTTTTTCGGCTACGACCTGTTTTGCGTGAAATGCTACGCCGAGGCCTGCTGCTTCGATCATTGCGAGATCGTTAGCGCCGTCTCCTACAGCCAGAGTTTCATCTGATTGCAGGTTATTTTCTTTTGCAAATTCGTTGAGGGATGCGAGTTTTGCTTCCCTGCCAAGGATCGGTTCAATCACGTTGCCAGTCAAAGCGCCATTTTCGATTTCGAGAATGTTTGCGCGATTGATATGGAAGCCAACCATGTCGGCTATTCTGCTGGTGAAAAATGTAAAGCCGCCAGAGACGAGTGCTGTATAGGCTCCGTTTTTACTCATGGTCTGCACCAGAGTTTTTGCGCCTGGTGTCAGCTCCAGGTTTTTTTCGATGACCTGCTGAAGTGTGTTTTCATCCAGTCCTTTGAGAAGGGCAACACGTTCCTTTAAAGCGCTGTCGAAATTCAGTTCGCCGTTCATTGCGCGTTCGGTAATGACTGATACCTTTTCGCGAAGGCCAGCAAAGTCTGCTATTTCGTCGATACATTCCTGCTGTATTATTGTTGAGTCCATATCAGCGATAAGGAGCTTTTTCTTCAGGGTATCGTAGGGCCGGACAGCTATATCGATC
Organism: Methyloligellaceae bacterium; assembly: GCA_050633205.1. Lineage (GTDB taxonomy): Bacteria > Pseudomonadota > Alphaproteobacteria > Rhizobiales > CBDHHC01 > CBDHHC01. The sequence goes on from JBOEGA010000003.1 coordinate 56,444, forward strand.
GGGTATTGTTCATATTTCTGGCGGATATGTTGCTCAATGACGGGCAGGTCAATTGCCGAGGCTTCAAATCTGATAAGCAGGGCTTCTTCTTTTGACAGCCATTCAACCTGCTGGGCGTCTGGCAAGTATTTTGATGTAGATGTCACATCATCTTCAGTCAGTGGGCAGACTTGCGGGTTGCTGATTAAGATGAGTGCTTGTGATGCCATGATGCCCGGTTCGCTTTATAGTGTTGTTTGTTGATGATCTGTGTTTTGTCCCTGAATTGTTAGTACAGGGCATTTTACAGAACCTATAACGGAAAAGTTCTTGAGAAGTAAAAGCATTTTATCCTAAATAAATCTATGGGAAAAATTGACGCCATTCTTATTGCCGGGCCTACGGCCAGCGGAAAGTCTGCATTTGCTATTGAGCAGGCGCAGAAAAATAACGGTATTATTGTTAATTCAGATTCAATGCAGGTTTACAAGGAGTTGCGGGTTCTGACCGCACGTCCCAGTATTGAAGATGAGGCTGTGGTTCCGCATTGTATGTACGGGAATGTTAGCGGAGCAACTGCCTATTCGGTTGGTCAGTGGTATGAGGATGTGAAGCTGGTTCTGGAAGATTGCCGGCAATCGGGAACTGTACCTGTGTTTACAGGTGGGACGGGCATGTATTTTTCTGCGCTTCTTGGAGGGCTTTCTCCAGTTCCGCCTGTTCCTGATGATATTCGGGAGTACTGGCGCAAACAGGCGCTTGAGGTTGGTGCCCCTGTTTTGCATAAAATGCTGCAGGAGCGTGATCCGCTTATGGCAGGGCAATTAAGACCGTCTGATCCACAGAGACTGGCCCGTGCACTGGAAGTTTTTGATGCGACAGGGATTTCTCTTTGTGAATGGCAGAAAAAACCCGGGGTTCCGCTTATTGATGAGGCAAAGGTTGAGAAATATGTGATCTCGCCTGAGCGGGATATGCTGTATGACAGGTGTAACCGGCGGTTTGATATTATGATAGAGCAGGGGGCTCTTAAGGAAGTTGAAGAGCTTAGTGCCAGGAATTTTCATCCGGATTTACCGATTATGAGGGCTTTAGGTGTAAAACCTATACAGGACTATTTAAGCGGGAAAATGTCTCTGGAAGAGGTTGCCGAGATATCGAAGCGTGATACGCGGCGTTATGCGAAAAGACAGCTAACATGGCTTCGAGGTAATATGATTGCGTGGAATTGGATGTAAAAGTAATATATGGAAAGAATTTTGCGAAAAAATTTCCATATTATATTTTTTTGATGTTGACCAATGGTGGTTCAGCAGATACCTTGCATGCTTCTTTGTTGCAGTGCGCCCAAAACTGTGTGGGGTACTCCGGATTAATTGCTGATCCGCAAGGGAAATCTAATCAATAAGCAAAGATAGAAACTTTGGAAGGCGCTATATGAAAGCGCCGATAATATAATACGGCCGGAAGGAGTAAGCGGCGATGTCAGGAGAAATGACCGGCGCAGAGATAGTTCTCAAAGCGCTAGCCGACCAGAATGTTGAGCATATATTCGGTTATCCAGGTGGTGCAGTGCTGCCAATTTATGATGAAATATTCAAGCAGGATAAAATTGAACATATTCTCGTCCGTCATGAGCAAGGGGCAACCCATGCTGCGGAAGGGTATGCGCGTTCAACTGGTAAAGTCGGTGTGGTCCTGGTGACATCCGGTCCCGGTGCTACGAATGCAGTTACCGGCTTGACTGATGCGTTGATGGACTCCATCCCGATGGTTTGTATTACAGGTCAGGTTGCGACTTCCTTTATCGGCAGTGATGCTTTTCAGGAGTGTGATACTGTTGGTATTACACGGCCCTGCACGAAGCATAATTATCTGGTTAAGGATATTGCAGACCTTCCACGGATACTGCATGAGGCATTTTTTGTGGCTTCTAATGGTCGTCCCGGTCCTGTTGTTGTTGATATTCCAAAGGATATTCAGTTTGCATCGGGGCGTTATACAGGCCCGTCGAATGTTATTCACAAGACCTATCGCCCCAAGCTGAAAGCGGAAGACAGTTCTATCCGTGAAGCAGTTGAGATGCTGTCCAAGGCGAAGAAGCCTTTGTTCTATACTGGCGGTGGCGTTATTAACTCTGGCAAGATTGCAAGTCAGTTGCTTACGCAGTTTGTTAAAACTACAGGGGTTCCGATTACCTCGACACTGATGGGGCTTGGTGCTTTTCCTGCTTCTGATGATCAGTTTCTTGGAATGCTGGGGATGCATGGTACCTATGAAGCAAACTGGGCAATGCATGACTGTGATGTGATGGTTTGTATCGGAGCGCGTTTTGATGACCGGATTACCGGGCGTCTTGATGCTTTTGCACCGAACTCAAAGAAAATCCATATTGATATTGATCCGTCCTCGATTAACAAGAATGTTAAAGTTGACCTGCCAATTGTTGGTGATGTGGCTTATGTTCTTGAGGATCTTATTCGGGTATGGCGATCCCGTTCAGCGAGCGTAGACCAGAAAGCACTGAAAAGCTGGTGGAAGCAGATTAAAGAATGGCGTTCCAAGCAATGTCTGAATTACAAGCAGAGCAAAGACGTGATTATGCCTCAATATGCTATTCAGCGTCTTTATGAGCTAACGAAAGACCGAGATACGTATATCACGACTGAAGTTGGCCAGCATCAGATGTGGGCTGCGCAGTATTACAAGTTTGATGAGCCTAACAGATGGATGACGTCTGGTGGTCTTGGAACTATGGGGTATGGATTGCCTGCGGCTCTTGGTGTTCAGATTGCTCACCCTGATTCACTGGTTATCGATATTGCCGGTGAAGCTTCAGTGCAAATGACAATGCAGGAGATGTCTACGGCGTTGCAGTATAATGCGCCGATCAAGATATTTATTCTGAATAACGAATATATGGGTATGGTTCGTCAGTGGCAGCAGTTGTTGCATGGGGCGCGTTATTCTCATAGTTATTCTGAAGCTCTGCCTGACTTTGTCAAGCTTGCTGAGGCGTATGGTGGTGTTGGTATTCGTGCTGATAAACCGGATGAGCTGGATGATGCCATTCGTGAAATGATATCGGTTGACAAGCCTGTGCTGTTTGATTGCCGCGTGCATAAAGTTGCGAACTGCTTCCCGATGATCCCATCTGGTGAGGCACATAACTGTATGTTGCTGGACTCTGAAGCTACTGAGGAAAGCATTGCAAATGCAATTTCCGATGAAGGCAAGGTGCTGGTATAAGGGAGGTTGGGCTTACTGCCTGACAAAGAGATATGACTACAGATAAAAATCTTGAGCAGCATACATTATCAGTTCTTGTCGATAACGAGCCAGGAGTTCTGGCTCGTGTTACAGGATTGTTTTCGGGGCGGGCTTACAATATCGACTCCCTGACTGTAACCGAGACAGAGCATGATAATCATCTTTCCAGGATTACAATTGTAACCACTGGTACTCCGGATGTTATTGAGCAGATTACCAAGCAACTTGAACGTCTGGTTCCGGTACACCGTGTGAATGATCTGACGCTGGATGGTAATTCGCTGGAACGAGAACTGGCTCTGATCAAAGTTCGTGGAAAAGGTGACAAGCGTGTTGAAGCGTTGAGACTGGCTGAAGCTTTCAGAGCGCATGTTGTTGATGCTTCAACCGAGCATTTTGTGTTTGAGCTGACGGGACGTATCAATAAAATCGAGCAGTTTATCATGCTGATGATGCCGCTTGGACTAGTTGAAGTCTCCAGAACCGGTATGGCAGCAATTGCACGTGGTGCCGAGCCAATTTAGAGACAGAATATCTTCTGTAATTGAATATATATTAAGCCCGGCCCTGTTGCCGGGCTTTTTTATAAGAGATATCAAAACTTTAATATCAGCTGGTCGCTTCACCTTATTAAGTATTAAGACAAAAGTTTAAGAATCTTGAACTTTTGTCTTGTTCTGTCCAGAAAAAGGCCTATATTAGAAGAAACATACTTCTCAGTAGGTGGTATCCTTATTATGTCTCCTCTTTCATTGTTTTACTTTGTACTAGCAATAGCAGGTTTTGGCAGTGCGTTTGCGTTGTCTAACGTTGCTGTTTCTCATTTTTCTCCTATTCATGTGGCTACTGCCCGAGCTGTTGTAGCAGCGGTTGCGACGGCTTTGTTTGTTCTGGCTATGGGGATCAGGATTCCCAGAACGGAACGTCATGTGGTTATTTATATTATTCTCGGGGTTCTGACTGTTGCGGCGCCGTTTGCCCTGATTGCATGGTCCCAGTCAATGATTGACAGCAGCCTTGGTGGTGTGATTTTCGCTAGTATGCCGCTGGTGACTTTACTGCTTGGGGCAGTTGTGCTGACAGACGCCATTCCAACAACAAGACAGTTGTCCGGTGCGATTATCGGGCTGGCAGGCGTGTTCTATGTTGCTACGGGCGGAGATATTAATACTGATGGTTCTCAATTGCTGGGTGCCGGATTAACTCTTCTTGCAGTATTCTGTTATTCTCTAGGCGGTGTGTTTGTTAAGCGTTTTGATGATATTGACCCGCGTGCCATGAGTTTCGGACAGTTGATTGCTGCGATGATTATTCTGGTGATTATCAGTTTCTGGAATATTTCATCACTGACATTGCCTGACAGTTATGCGCCTTATGTTGTGGTTCTATGGCTTGGTGTATTCAGTACAGCAATGCCGATGATGGCGATTTTCCTTCTTATTCAAAGAGAGGGGCCGGCACCTGCATCGATGACCGCATTCTTTATGCCCATTATGGCAATGGGGATCGGGGCAATATGGATGTCTGAACCGATTTCCAAGACGTTGATACTGGGTACTGTACTTGTACTGATTGGTGCGTGGCTTGTGGTTTACACACCTGCTTCAAGAGAAAAAATTACTGCTGTAGGTTAATTTTGCTTATGTTTCAAGATGCAGCCCTGTAGTAATATGGCCTAATACCCCAAGCTCATATATTGTCTATCATGCTGTTTTATATGGTGGGATGATTTGCAGAATATGAGCGCTTTGTGGGATAAACGTCAAATTTCTCTGGTGGCAATGATTATTGTTGCTACAGGATGTCTGGTACTGGGATTGACGTTACCGGTTATCCGGCTCAGTAAATATTATTTTGATCAGGCTAATCATTCTATCCTATCTGCAGTCAATGCATTATTTAACAGGGAAGAGTATTTCCTTGGCGGTGTTGTATTTGTTTTTGCAATTTTAATGCCGGTTATCAAGCTTTTGTATCTTCTTATTCTGGCATCATTATCCAAAGAGCAGATTGTTAAACAGAGCAGGACATTCAAGGCGCTGGACTGGGTTGGTAAGTGGTCGATGCATGATGTGCTTATTCTGGCTTTTACTATTCTGTATGTGAAATCATCCAGTTTCAGTCAGGCGGTAAATCTGTATGGAGTATACTTTTTTGGATTTTCTCTTGTCCTGACAATGATTGCGTATCAGGATGTGAAGCGTATACATTCTGAGGCATTTGAAGAACTGGACAGAAAGAAAAGGTACAGGGAGGCTTTAAGCAGCCCATCAAATCTTTCGTCCAACAGGCGGTACTTTATTACACTGGTGACGTTTGGCGCAGTTATTTTTCTTGTGCTTGGTGTTACACAGCCGGTTATGGAGCTGACGCATTTATCTGTCTGGACAAATCAGCATTCTATTCTGTCCGTGGCTGAGGCACTTTATTCTAACCAGCAGTATTTTCTCGCGACTATAATTCTGCTTTTCTCTGTTGTATTTCCCGGTGTTAAAATATTCTATCTGCTTACAGTTGTATTGCTGCCACCGCTGATTCCGCAGAAGCGCATTCGTTTTTTCAAGTATATGAACTGGTTGGGGCGATGGTCGATGATGGATGTCATGATTCTGGCGTTGATGGTTTTTTATATTAACGGAAGTGCTATTTCGAAGGCTGCTACATTATCGGGAATATATTTTTTTGCAGTATCAGTTTTACTGACAATGGTGGCTTATGGCGGGGTGAAAGCCAGTGGTCCAGTAGAAAGTTATCCTAATTAATTCTTTGTAATCTCAGCTTTGCCACTTTTTTTTGGAACTCTTATCATAGAATAACAAAGATAGGTGGATGAATGAATAGAACTGTTATGAGATTTATAGCACTGTTCACCATTGTTTTTGCGATGGTTGTCAGTCTGAATGCGAATGCTTCTTCTGTTGGTAGTCAGTCAGGTGTACTGGCTTTTGCCAAGAAGAATAATCTGGTTACTGATCCTTCCGATGCTACTCCTTTATTGGTCAAGCATCATCGAAAGTCCAAGGGTAAGAAGTATAAAAAGAGAAAGTATTATGGCGGTAAATATCGCGGTCGTAAATGGAGGGGCAAGCGATACAGAGGCCGCCATTACAGGCGCCACAGGCGTTACCGCCATTATCGCTATAGCAGATGCCACCGTGCAAGAAGACGTTGTGCATGGCGTTATGGATGGCATACATACAGATGGCGTCGTTGTGTAAGGCGACATGGTTGTTATTACCGTGGACCAAGAGTCAGATTTGATCCGTTTCCTTTCCCGTTTCCCTATTAATGGAAACTGAAATTCAGAGCGGTTAATTTTTAGGGCGTTTGCTATTCTGCATGCGCCCTTTATATTTTTACTTTTACATATGAACCCGGAGCATCTTCAATTGGTTTCAGTGTACCTTCTGATGGATCGCGGGCGGGGGTTTTTGAGCCAGATTTAGCGCCCAGCCAGTTCGCCCAGTCAGGCCACCATGAGCCCGGAGTTTCTGTTGCTGTTTCCAGCCAGTTATCCAGAGTTTCTTCTGTTCTTCTGTTGGTCCAGTATTGATATTTGTGTTTGTTCGGGGGATTGACGACACCTGCGATATGTCCTGAGCCGGCAAGGACAAATTTAACCATTCCTCCAAAAAGACGTGAGCCGCGGTAGACTGATCTTGCAGGCGCTATATGATCTTCTTTTGAGGCCAGCTCGTATATGGGAATTTTGACTTTGGATAGATCAAGTGGTGTTCCGTCTATTACTAGTTTCCTGTCAGCCAGATTATTGTTTTTATAAAATTCTCTCAGGTAAAAGGCATGGTTTGCAGCAGGCATTCTTGTGGAATCCTGATTCCAGTACAGAAGATCAAACGGGAAGGGTTTTTTACCCAGCATGTAATTGTTTATGACGTACGGCCAGACGAGATCTTTGGGGCGCATAAAGTTAAATACAGCGCACATCCTAGAGCCATCCAGGTAGCCATTTTCTGACATGAGATTTTCCAGTGAAGAGAGCTGGTCATCATCTATAAATACGAGAAGATCTCCTGCATCACTAAAGTCTACCTGAGTGGTGAGGAATGATGCGGACTGGACTGAGTTGATTTTATGTTCTGCCATATAGGCCAGTGAAGTCGCCAGTAAAGTGCCACCAACGCAATAGCCCAGTGCATTTATCTGTCTAACACCTGTTGTTTCCTGCACAGCATTAATCGCTGAAAAAAGGCCTTCTTTCATGTAGTCCGTGAAGTTTTTATCAGCCAGGCTTTTGTTCGGGTTTACCCAGGATATAGTAAATACAGTGAAGCCCTGAGCTACAGCCCATGCTATGAAGGATTTTTTAGGGACGAGGTCCAGAATATAATATTTGTTAATCCAGGGGGGGACAATCAGCAAGGGAATTTCAAATACTTCTTCTGTTGCCGGGCTATACTGGATCAGTTGTATCAGTTCATTCTGATAAATGACCTTGCCCGGTGTTACCGCAAGGTTTTTACCAACTTCAAAGGCATCAAGATCAGTCTGGCTGATTTTGAACATCTCTTTTGACTGTTCCAGATCCTGAGTCAGGTTTTGCATCCCCCTGATCAGGTTCTCTCCATTGCTCTGGAGCGTTTCCTTTAAAACTTCCGGGTTTGTGAAAAGGAAGTTAGAAGGAGAGAGTGCCGAGTTGATCAGTTTGGCATAGAATTCAGCCCGTTGTTTTGTATGTGTTTCAATGTCCTGAGACGTTTCAACCATTTCCTGAGCCCAGTCTGATGTAACCAGATAAGCCTGTTTCAGGAAGTCAAAAACAGGGTTCTCTGTCCATTCATCGTCCTGGAAACGATTATCCCCGGGGCCGGGTTTCTGGACGGGTTCAACATCCTGCCCCATAAAGCGCTGGAGGGAACTGTTCCAAAGTCTGGAGTATTTATTCAGGAGTTTTGACTGTGCTTCAGAAAAACGTTTGGGATCGTTCAGCCAGTATCTGGCTACATCTCCCAGTGTCCGGGATGCATTACCTGCTTCATTCAGAAGGTTATATGGTCCGGAATCCCCTCCTGTTTTTTCAAGAAACAGGTTGAATGCCTTGCTGCCTGTTTCCATAACCTTTATCAAGTTCTGGCTGAGCAATTCCGGATTTTTAACTTCGTATTTCAGTACTGAAGGTAGTTCTGAATTATTCTGGCTCTCATCCATTGCTATCTATCCTGGAGAACATAAATCGAATCAGGCAGTGTAATTAAGCGGGTTTTCCCCGAAGATTTCCATACAAACTTTACATATTGATTGACAAATTTGTGATTAATATTCACAAAAATCGTAATATACATTTCACAAAAATGCTTTTATTAAATTATATCACATTCGTAGCTTCAAGCTGTTATCTCCAGAGGCTGATCTGATTTATTTTATCTGTTCCAGTTTTAAGGAAGTACTGTACATGCGAGGGTTTCTTTTTAAATTTGCAGTCCTGTTCGCATGTCTGGGGTTATCCGGGTGCGGTGGTGGAATGGGTATTCCCTGGCCTGATATGCGGATCAGTAACAAGGGCGCGGAAAACGGTCTTTCTGAAAAAGAATCCGATAGCGTGATCAAAGACTTGCAGAAAGAAAAGGAAACGCATAAAGAAGAGGCTATCAAGGAAATTAAATCAGGTAGTTAATTATACTTCTTTGTGCTGATTATTGAGATATTTTGTTTTTATTGCCCTCATTTTCTATATGATTCACCCTATTTGCCCTCATTTATAAAATAAAGCCACAATTTTGAATCTAGATGCTGGATAATTTGCTTGAGTCTGCTATTTTGACCCAAGCAGTGTATTGGTTTGGTTGTTTTATTGGTATAGTGGCCGGTAATTTTTACTCCCAGAGCCACTCCAGTTGCACAAACTCCGGGAAAACTGAATAACAAAAGGATAGCCTGTCATGTTGCATGACCAGTTCCATAGAATCAAAAGATTACCACCTTATGTCTTTGCGGAAGTTAACCGTCTTAAAGCGGAAGCCCGTGATCGAGGTGCGGATATTATTGATTTTGGGATGGGTAATCCTGATATGCCGACACCTCCTCATATTGTTGAGAAGCTTGTTGAGACCGTTCAGAAACCTCGTACAAACCGCTATTCGGCCTCAAAAGGTATTCCGGGGTTGCGCAGAGCACAGGCTGCCTATTATGAGAGACGGTTTGGTGTGAAGCTTGATCCTGATACCCAGGTTGTTGCTACGCTTGGGTCTAAAGAGGGGTTTGCTAACCTGGCGCAGGCTATTACAGCTCCGGGTGACGTGGTTCTTGTTCCAAATCCGACTTATCCTATCCATCATTTCGGATTTATTATATCGGGTGGTGTAATCAGGCATTTGCCAGTCGGAACGGGTTCAGAGTTTATGACATCTCTGGATAAAGCTATGAGCCACTGTATTCCGAAGCCAATTGCACTGGTTCTGAATTTTCCATCAAATCCAACGGCGATGACAGCTGACCTTGATTTCTACAGGGAAGTTGTCGGTTATGCACGCAGGCATGATCTTATCGTTATTTCGGATATAGCCTATTCCGAGATTTATTTTGATGACAATCCACCGCCTTCAATTCTTGAAGTGCCTGGCGCTATGGATATTGCTATCGAGTTTTCTTCTCTCAGCAAGACTTACAATATGCCGGGTTGGCGTATGGGTTTTGCCGTTGGTAATGAGCGGTTGATTGCTGCTTTAACCCGGGTTAAATCATATCTGGATTATGGTGCATTTACACCGATTCAGGTGGCTGCTGCAGCTGCGCTGAATGGTGACCAGAGTTGTGTTGATGAAATCAGATCGGTTTATAAGGCCAGAAGAGATTGCCTTGTAGATTCTATTACACGTGCCGGTTGGCCAATTCCTGCCCCTCCTGCGACTATGTTTGCCTGGGCACCTATCCCTGAACAGTTTAAGGAACTGGGGTCATTAGAATTTTCCAAGCTTTTGCTGGAAAAAGCGGATGTAGCAGTGTCTCCCGGAATTGGTTTTGGAGAGCATGGAGAAGGGTTTGTTCGTATCGCGCTTGTTGAAAATGAGCAGCGTGTCAGACAGGCCGCACGTAATATCAAGAAGTTCTTTAGTCAGGTGGAAGATACAGCCAGTAATGTGATTCCGCTGACGCAGGGACAAAACCGGACATCTTAAGATAAGCGAAATGACAGATAGTTTGAAACTAGGAATTGCAGGCCTCGGCACTGTTGGGGCCGGGCTTTTGAAGATTTTTGAAACAAATTCAGAAGTTCTGGCTTTGCGCGCAGGCAGGAGCATTCAGGTTACAGGTGTTTCGGCACGTGATCGCAATAAAGACCGGGGAGTTGATCTTTCCGGTATTGAGTGGTTTGACGATTCAGTGGCTCTTGCTACCAGCGATAATACTGATGTGTTTGTTGAGCTTATTGGTGGTGAAACAGGAACTGCCAAAGATGCTGTTGTTGCAGCTATTAAGGCTGGCAAGCATGTTGTGACTGCTAACAAGGCATTGCTGGCGCATTGCGGTTATGAACTGTCCAAACTTGCTGAAGAGCATGGTGTTGCGCTGAATTATGAAGCTGCCGTTGCAGGTGGCATTCCTGTGGTCAAGGCGATGCGTGAGAGCCTGGCCGGTAATGATATTTCGCGGGTATTTGGCATTCTGAATGGAACCTGCAATTATATTCTGACTAAAATGGAGCTGGAAGGCCGTTCATATCAGGATGTGCTGGTTGAGGCTCAGGAGGCAGGTTATGCGGAGGCTGATCCAACTTTTGATGTTGGTGGCTTTGATGCGGCGCACAAGCTTTCATTGTTAACCAGCCTTGCGTTTGGTGTTGAGACTTCCTTTGATACTGTTTATGTAGAGGGTATTGAGAATATAACGGGTGCTGACATTGAGGCGGCAGCCGAGCTTGGTTACCGGATTAAGCTGCTTGGTGTTGCAGCCAGAACTGATGAAGGTATTGAGCAAAGAGTACACCCAACGATGGTGCCGAGGCGGTCCGCTATCGCTAAAGTTGATGGTGTGACAAATTGCGTTGCTATAGAGGGTGACTTTGTAGGTGATGTTATGCTTGTTGGACCGGGCGCAGGTGCCGGACCGACTGCATCTTCAGTAATGAGTGATATTGTTGATATTGCTCGTGGTGTTATTCTGGCGCCGTTTACTGTACCAGCCAGGGATCTAAAGCCAAACAAGAGTGCCAGACTGGGAGCTCATGAAGGGTGTTATTATATTCGCCTTTCACTTCATGATACAGCAGGGGCATTTGCTTCGATTGCGGAGCGTATGGCCGAACAGGATATTTCTCTCGAGAGTATTGTTCAAAAGCGTCCGCGTTGTGCGTTGCCTGGAATAGATGCCCGGGTAGAAGAGGGAAAACCCATGGCTGTCGTAATGATTACACATGAGACGTGTGAAAGTTCAGTTCGTATAGCGCTGGAGGCTATTGAAGCCGATGGGAAAGTGGATGAAAAACCACAGATGATTCGAATTGAGACATTATAAAAATTAATCTGATAGAAGATTTAGCAACCGTACAGGTTGTTTTGGGAAATACGAAAATGACAGAAGTAAAATTGAATCGTGTTTTTTCTCTCGAGATCGCTCGTGTGACTGAGGCGGCGGCTGTGGCCGCAGCCAAATGGAGAGGAAGAGGCAACGAAAAAGCTGCAGATCAGGCGGCAGTTGATGCCATGCGTAAGGACNNGGGCAGGCTTGCCATGTCCGGTAAGATTGTTATCGGGGAAGGCGAACGTGACGAAGCTCCTATGCTTTATATTGGCGAGGAAGTTGGCGCTAATGTAGGTCCGCGTGTTGATATTGCTGTTGATCCGCTTGAAGGTACGACTTTGTGTGCCAAGAACCAGCACAACTCTCTGGCAGTTGTGGCATTTGCTGAAGACGGAAGTCTTCTTAATGCTCCTGACGTGTATATGGATAAAGTTGCAATCGGTCCTGGATATGAGCCGGGTCTTGTCAGCCTGAAGAAAACACCAACAGAGAATATTAAAGCGGTTGCTGAAGCCAAAGGTGTTTCTCCAGAACAGATTACAGCCTGTATTCTTGACCGCCCAAGACATGCGAAGCTTATTCAGGAAGTTCGTGAACTAGGCAGTGCTGTTCACCTGATTGGTGATGGCGATATTGCTGGTGTCATTCATACAACGAACCCTGAAGAAACAGGTGTTGATATTTATCTAGGTATTGGTGGCGCACCTGAGGGTGTTCTTGCTGCTGCTGCTCTTCGTTGTATTGGTGGTCAGATGCAGGGGCGTCTTTATCCGATGAAGGAAGAAGACGCTACGCGTATCAGAGCATTTGGTCTGGAAGATGTTGACCATATTTATGATACTGAAGAACTTGCGAGTGGAGATATTTTCTTTGCTGCAACCGGTGTTACTGATGGTTCTCTGCTTTCTGGTGTGAAGTTCAAAAAGCATTGTATTCAGACGGAAACGGTTGTGATGCGTGCAGCGACAAAGACTGTTCGCTGGGTTCGCACTGAGCATGTTTCTGATGAGAAATTTGCCAAGTAAGCACATGTTATCTATATGATAAATCAGCCCGGGGATCCTGTTTGGACCACCGGGCTTTTTTGTGCCGTTATTCTTTTTCCGCGAGTAATTCTGCAAGAAGCTCGTCCATGATAGCGAAACCACTTTCCCAACCTTTGCCCATATTGTTTACTGCTCCTGTAAAGCAGGCTATTTCAGCATCTGTTGCTTCGTGGGGGATCCATGTCAGCTTTACTATGGTTTTATCTGCCTGTTCAGTGAATGTTACAATTGTAAGAAGGGTACGGGGCCAGTCTTCCATCATAGGGTTTGCAATGATATTCCATTCAGCATCAGAAGAAGAGTGATGCCAGACAAGCCTGTCTTCAGGTGAGACCTCCCTGAATACCACTTTGCTAAAATGAGAGTTTCCGCTCCATCTCATTTCTCCAAGCCACAAGCCTTCCGGTTGCAAATCAAATTTGTGAATGATGGTATCAACACCAGGGCCATACCATTTCGGGAGAAGCTTGGGGTCAGTCCACGCTTTCCATACCAGTTTGCGGGGTGCTTTGAATTCGCGCTCAATGATATATTCCGGTAGTTCACTCATAATCTTTTTCCTTAGTTTGAGGAGACTGCAAGTCAAGAAGAAGGGTATCCAGCTGATCAAAGCTTGTTTCCCAGAATGCTTTGAATTCGGTCAACCAGTTAACCGCCTCCTGCAGTTTTTCAGCTTTCAGTTTCGCCGGGCGGCGCTGTTCATTGACTGCCCGTTCAATCAAGCCTGCTTTCTCCAGAACCTTGAGGTGTCGGGATATTGCCGGCTGACTTATTTTGAATGGCTCTGCTATTTCATTTACAGATGCTTCTCCCTCAGTCAGGCGCATCAGTATGGCTCGTCTGGTAGGGTCGGCCAGAGCTGCGAAAACAGTATCAAGGTTACCTGTCAGTGGTGTTGGTGCGATCTGAATCATAACTGTATTGTTATATAACTAATCAGTTATAAGCAATGAAAAACTTTTAGAAGAATATCTTTTCCATATAGAAAATCTATAAAATAATTATCTATAAAAGTAATGTAAAACAAATATTTAACTCAATATGCATGCGGATTGTAATTGGAGTTATGGCAACATACCTTGTGGTATGTTCAATGTTATGGTACTTAAGAACTAATGACAGTTTCTGCAGACAAAAATGAGATATGTAAAAAATGCATCAGTATGCATATCTGCTATGCGGATATGAGTATGGACAAACATGGTATTATACTTAAGTATGATGTCAGATATATACCTTTCTTCAATTTCAGATTCTCTGAACTCATTTTTAGTGAACCATGACACAAATAAATTTAAATAACTCAGCAACTACGCCTGAAGAACGCAAGCGTGGATTTATGGTCCTTTTTATCAGTCTTATTTGTATTGGTATGGGCAAGACAGTTATGTTTTCAATTCTTCCTGCCATGGGGGCAGAAATGGGATTGAGCGTATTACAGGTTACAGCAATATTTGCGACAAATGCCGGTGCATGGGTCATCTTCAGTCCTATCTGGGGGCGTAAAAGTGATTTCTGGGGGCGTCGTCCGGTCATTCTTATAGGTTTTTTTGGTTACGCAGCTTCTCTGGTTGCGCTTGCCTTTGTTACAGATATGGGTCTTTCCAAGACCTGGCCGCTTTATGTTGTTTATCCACTTATGGTTCTCGCGAGATTGATATTTGGAGTTGTAGGATCAGGTTCTGTTCCTGCTGCACAGGCCTATGTTACTGACAGAACAAGCCGGGAGGAACGTGCCGGAGGTCTTGCGAGACTTGCGGGTGCATTTGGTTTCGGTTCCATGATTGGTCCTGCGCTTGGTGGTATTGTGGCTATATATATGGGGTTTCTGGCTCCAATATACTTTGTTGCAGGGATGGCGTTTCTGAGTGGTATACTTATCTGGTATTATCTGCCGGAGAGAACAGGGCCCAGTGAATCCAAAAAAATAGAAAAGGTCAGTTTTATGCTGCCTGAAGTCCTGCCATTTGTGCTTGGCAGTGCTGTTATTGGTGTTGGAATGGCTGTCAGCCAGCAATTGATTGTCTATTACTCAATAGATGTTTTTGGCATGAATAAAGAGCAGGCTACAGCGAATGGTGGTATCGGGCTTATGATATCTTCCTTTATGACCCTGTTTATGCAGCTGGTTATTATTCCGCGTTTGAATGTCAGCCCAGGTATCATCCTGAAAGGTGGTGTTCTGTTTATCGTAATTGCATTTGCGGTTATGGCTGCAGCTCAGGATCTGTACATTATGCTGATTGCTATGGGGTTGTATGGTATTGGTTTTGGTTTTGCCATGCCTTCTGCATCTGCAGCAGTTTCTTTATCTGTTGGAGTAGATAAACAAGGTGCGACAGCAGGTCTGATTTCCTCAGGTCATTCAGTTGGCAATATTATCGGCGCTCTGGCTGCAGGGTTGATATACAGTTACTCAACCTCAGGTGCCTATATATTTGCTTTTGTTTTATCAGCAGCTTTCCTTATTTATGCGGTTCTTAATCCGCGGATAAATGTAACAGTTCAGCAGCCTCCTTTACCTGTAAAAGGATAGATTACCCAATATTGTGTAGCGGTTTTTTTCTATAATTCCGCTACGCAAAAATTATTTCCGCAAATAGACAAAGCTTGCGAACCCCATTATAGTGAAGCCAAATCTGGTGGCCGGATGATTGAAATTCTATTTCTCACACGGTCTATAAGCACTTGAAAGGTATCGTCAGTTGAGTCTTCCTTCTATTCTTCAAAACCTCCGCATCCCTCTGGTCGGGTCTCCACTCTTTATTATTTCCAATCCTGATCTGGTAATTGCACAGTGCAAAGCCGGTATTGTCGGGTCTTTTCCAGCTTTGAATGCTCGTGAAAAAGATGGTGAGCCAATAGAGCTCGACTTATGGTTGCAAAGGATTACAGAAGAGCTGGATCGATACAATCAGGAAAACCCTGATAAACCTGCGGCACCTTTTGCGGTAAACCAGATCGTTCATAAATCTAATACACGGCTTGAGCGGGATATCGAGATTTGTGTCAAATGGAAGGTTCCGATCTGGATTACTTCTCTTGGCGCCAGAGTTGAGGTGAATGAAGCAGCACACTCTTATGGTGCAATCACTCTTCATGATGTGATAAATAACAGATTTGCCAGGAAAGCCATTGAAAAAGGTGCTGATGGTCTGGTGGCTGTTGCTGCCGGTGCTGGTGGTCATGCGGGGGCGCTTTCTCCGCTGGCGCTGATACAGGAGATCCGGGAATGGTTTGATGGGCCATTATTGCTTTCAGGAGCGATAGCAAAGGGAGATTCTATTCTGGCTGCCCAGGCAATGGGAGCTGACCTTGGTTATATGGGATCCGCTTTTATTGCGACCGAAGAGGCCAATGCTGTCCCTCCTCAAAAGCAGATGGTGGTTGATAGTGGCGCTTCAGATATTGTCTATACCAACCTGTTTACCGGTGTGCATGGTAATTATCTGAAACAGTCAATCGTGAAGGCAGGCCTTAACCCGGATGAGCTGGAAACCAGTGATGCCTCCAAGATGAGTTTTGCTGACGGATCTTCCAAACCGAAAAGCTGGAAAGAAATCTGGGGTGCTGGTCAGGGTGTTGGAGCTGTTACAGAGATTGTGCCTGCTGCAAAGCTGATTGACAGGCTTGAAGCTGAATATTTTGCAGCAAGAGAACGTCTGTTTAATACGGGACCTGCTGCTCCACGTGGCAAATAAGTGAGATTGGAAGACATTGAGAAAACGTAGTTCTGTTCCTGAACGTATAGGGCATCGAAGTGCCGGAGAGAATCCTGTTGAAGGTGACCGTCAATTTGTGACGGCACTTTTTCGCGGGCTGGAATTATTGCGTTGTTTTACACCTGAAGATCAAGGACTTGGGAACCTTGATCTCTCCAAACGGACCGGGTTGGGGCCATCAACTGTTTCCCGACTTACATATACACTGACGCGGCTTGGGTATCTGTCCTATGACGAAAACACAGGGCGGTACAAGCTTGGGGTTGCAGTACTGGAACTAGGCTTTTCCTGTCTTGCGGGTTTTGGTATCAGACGGGTTGCCCAGCCCTATATGCAGGAAGTCGCTGACAAGATCGGTGGCGGGTTGCTGATTGCACTGAGTGTGCGTGATAAACTGCAGATGACATATGTTGCATGTGCCAGGAGCGAGGGGGTTATGTCTCTTCAACTGGATGTTGGTTCACGTTTGCCGATTGAGTTATCTGCAGCTGGGCGTGCCTATATGGGCAAGGCATCAGAGGCGGAGCTTGAGCAGATTATGACGGACCTGCATGATGTAATACCGAAAAACGAGTTTCCCAAGCTTGCCAGCGAAATTTATGAGTCTATCGATTTTGTCAGGGAACATGGCTATTCGATGAACCTGGGGAACTGGCGGCCAGAAGTTAATACGATTGGTGTCGCCTTTACACTCAGTCAGGACAGAAACAGAATATACTCACTGACATGTGGGGGGGCACGTTACCTTCTTTCCAAAGAAAGAATTGAGAAGGAAGCAGCTCCGCTGATGTTTGGTCTGGTAGATGAAATTTCAAAACGAAGTATGGGGTAATCAGTCTACCCATTGCTTTAACTGAATAATTTTATTCAGCTCTAAAGAGTTTTTCTAATTAAGCCCTTTATTTATGTTGCCTGTAATCTTCCTCAGAAATTGTACCGTATCAATCAGTCTATATTGAACACACTCATTATATAGTGTTCAGTCTTTCTATAGTCACTTTTACTATATACTCTTTGATCAAGGCTTTATACGCTTTACTTAAAGTCAGAAAAGAAAACAGTATTGCCGAGATCTATTGAATACGTAAAACAATAAAGTCAATGTTCCGGTACATTATAATAAACCAAGTTAGTCGTTATGTTAAAACTGTTCACAGTACAAAATACTGTCCAGGTGGGGGGATATGATATGAGGGAGAATACTCGTTATCCAACAATACCAGCAGGCGCCATAGCAGGCGCGTTAACCAGCCTAGTCGCTTTGACCACAACTATTGGTGCCGCAGATGCATTTAATGCAAGGCGTCCCGAGCAACCCCAGATGTTGCATTATGTGAATAATGGTGTGGGGTTTAATGTCGAGAATATCAATGGTAATTCCGGAGAAGATATTTACGTAAAGATACAGTATCCTCCTGATTCCGTGGCAGGTGATGGTAAAAAATCCTGGGTCAGAATTATCGGGATGCCTGAAACTATCAGCTTTTCCAAAGGAACCAAGATTAATGATGTCTGGTTTCTGTCTCTTGCTGACCTTGATAATCTGGTCCTGAAATCACCCGATGGATATAGAGGTAATTTTGAAGCCAAGTTCTTTTTAATGAGAGGAAGCCGTACGGTTGTTTCCATCGTAGGAAAAGCAACGATTCAGGTTGACCTTAACCCACGCAGAAAAGTTGCGGCAAGAACCAGTCGTTCGTTTACTTCACCGACAGAGGAAGTTCGCCCGAGAAGCAAGCTGGCTCCTTATGCGAATACGGAAGCCGAACGGCGAATGGAGAAACGCGCGAAAAAACTTTTGAAGATGGGTGATTTTGCTTCTGCAAGATTAATTTATGAGAATTATGCTCTTAAAGGCAGTGCCCGTGCAGCCTTTGGAATGGGGCAAACCTATGATCCGATGTTTCTAAAGAAATTTATCGTACGTGGATTAAAGCCAAACCCCAAGAAAGCCAAGCAGTGGTATCAGAAAGCTATAGAGCTTGGGTCGCAGAGATTAAATTTTCATGGTGGCAGGAAGCTTGAGTTTGAAGATTTTGTTCAGATATTATCAGAACCTCTTGGATATAACAGCCGCAGGGTAACTGATATACAGCGTGAAGCGCTTTCGGATTTATACAAAAAACTGTAAGTCATTATTAAAATTCAGATATAAAAAGGGTGGTCATCAGATAATTGATAACCACCCTTTTTCTTTGCCTAATTCAGTTAAATTCTATTCGCCGTTTTTAGATCTCCAACGGTGGAACTCCTGAAACTTTTTAAACAGCTGGGTCATTTCAGCTTCGCTGGCATTACCATATCTGTTCTTTGACATCCATAATCTGAATTCATCAAAAGTAGGGTCATTTTGTTCGGTGTTGCCGTTGTCATCATCTGTTTCAGCGGTATCCTGTGCACCATATGCCAGATTTCTCAGGAACTCTTTTGCAGGTCCAAAACGGTCCCAGCCAGGCACTGATGCTGCCACATTAATATTTGCCCATTTTCCGTGCCTTGCATTGTTCTGGAAGTCCGAGACCTGGGAGAACAGCTTGTTTACAAAAATCTCAAGCTTTTCATAGCGCGGGCTTTTTTTGCTCCAGTTATATACAGCAAGGACAACACTGGTTGATAATGTTGATACAGATTCTCCCTGTCCAATCAGGTTAGGGTAGTGCTCATTTTTCAGGTTTGCCGGTAGCAGGTCATTACTCAGTTCACTTTCCAGGTCTATAGGTACGAAGTGAATGTCAGAGTTTTTGGGAAGATTTTTTATTATCTGAATAGGAGCGCCATCGATAATAGTTACAGCATCCAGTTCACCTGTAATAACTTTCTGAAGGGCCAGTTTTGTATCCATATGAAAAGCATTTACCTGAATGCCAAAGCTTTTCAGTATGGCCTTAGCAGTAAGGCCTTTAGAATTTACGGGCTCTGCAAAGTTTACTCTCTTGCCAGTCAGGTCCTTTAGACTTCTTATATTTTTTCTGGCAATGACATGGAGTTCTGCATTGTAAAGCTTAGTGATGTATTTGACGTTATTTCTGATGTTCTGAAACAGCCTTGGGTCAGATCTTCTAAGTGAATTCATGTAGGCTGAGTGGGTTATACCCATGTCTACACCCTGAAGAAACAGGATGTCCCTCAGGCTCTGTTCTCCCCAGGTGCTGATAATTGGCAGTATACGCAGGCCATTACCTTCACGAGCATTCAGAACGCTTGCCATATCCATGGCAAAGGTTGTGCTGGTTCCGGAGATACCGCCAGTAATAATCCGAACGGTATTTTTGTTGGTATTCTGTTTTGCCTGTTCATGCGGGGTCAGTTTAATATTTGAAGTCCAGAGCTGAAATTCTCCCTGTGCGCTTGCAATGAGTGCCTTGCCATTGGGAACTCTGCGGGCAAAGTCTGCATAGGAGGTTTTCTTTGCGATAGCTCTCCATTTTGCAGCCTGGGATTCAGACATTTCGACAACTTTTACACCCTTACTTTTGAAGGTTTCAACCAGAGTGTTATCAAGGTCTCTTGCTTTTGTTTTAAAGTAGTTCTCAGCTTTTTTACCGGCAGAGAGGATGGCGTTTTTCTGGCGTGTATTCAGGCGGGAGAATATCTTTTTTGACATCAGAATTGGTTCATACATGAACCAGAGGGCGTTCTTACCGGGGATAGTCAGACATTTGCTCTGCTCGTAGATTTTATAGGATACAAAGCTTCCAGAGCTGGTATTCGCTGCCTGCAAAGTATCATTTTTCAAGTTTTTATATATATCGGCAGAACTCATTGACTTAATTTTTGCACCGGCTCCGGCAAGCATCAAAGAGAAGGTTTTTCCTGCCGCACGTGCTGATAAGCCTCTGATATCTTTGGGCTCCAGAATACATCTTTCATTAGAAACAAAACCACCTGCAAGCCATGTGTCTGCGATAACGATTACACCGGCACGGTTGATGATGGATTTGATCTGTTTCATGTATTTGGAGTTATTCAACTGGCTGGCGTGGTCATGGTTTTTTACCAGACCTGGCATCAGCGTAATATCGAACTCGGGGTGTTTGTCTGCAGCATAGGCCAGCGGGAAAGCTGATAAAGCCAATTCACCTGTTGTAAGCGGGGTCCACTGTTTGCGAGGCTTGTACAGTGTTTTTTTAGGGTAGATCTGAACTTTCAGGCCGACATTTGCCTTGTTCACTTCATCAGCAATGATTTTTACCATCGTATGGCGTACATCTTTGGTATTCCACTGGTGAGAAGCTTTTAGTATTGTTTCTGCAAATGATGCTGTTGCAGGTGCTATAAGTAATAGTGTGAATAGTAAAAGAGGTAAGGGATTTACTAGCCTCATGGCAACGCTCCGGTTTTTACTTTTATCGTGGATTTATTATTAGCACCCATTTCTACCCGAATAACACCGGGATCTAATAAATGAGAATGCTGCAAGACTTATTTCTTGATTTTTATCATAGTTTAAGATCGTTACAATCAAACTTTGCCTTTAGTTTGTTCTTCAAGATATTTTATTTTATTCAGTTGGTATATTATTCAGGATCATACAACAACTTTGAAGAAATAGTGGGGTATTGGGGTGCTTACTCTAATATGATCTGCACCCCATAAAATCTATTCCTCAGATTTCTGCCATTCAGAGCAAAATAAATTTATATAAATCAGCTTTCTGTTAACATCAGAGAGAGTTTTCTGCGGGGCAATTACTGAAGGGCATTCTTTTCCTGTATTGGCATAGCTATCTTTTTTACAAGCGTTTTCAATAAGGAAATACCTTATGTTTCTTTGCTGTTATACTTTATTGCTATAGAATAACGTTAGGGATGATGCCGTCAGATTTGGTAACATCTGCTGATGGGTGGTTGTTTTAGTCTGTGTTTCTGGCTGAAGCGGTCTGTATTGATAAGAATTCTTAATAAGGGAACGTATTTCGTTTTAGCAGGATTATGACAGGATTTGTAAGCAGCTTTCTGAATATCTCGTCTGTTGCGGCGAAGATTTTTATTTCATTTCTTTTGGGTACTGTTTTACTGGTTTTCAGTGCGGTAACTCTTCCAGGGTTTGTTCGTTTTATTCGGGGGTATGGCTCTGAGGTTGAGCAGTTTCTGCGTAATGATATCGGGACGCCTGATAAGTATGGTGTCTGGGTGGATTTTATAATTGATGACCAGCAGTTTGTCTTTTTATTCTTTGTACTTCTTGCGCGCATTCTGATGTCTTTGATCGGGATTATGTTCAGAAGAACTTTCTTTCCCAGAAAATCCTGAAATCAGCGGAGTGTCCTTCCCCCTGAAGGGAAGGATGTGTTTGTAGAGAGGCTGTTATTTCAGTTCCTGATCCCGCAGGAGCTTTCTTGAATATTTGCCTACAGCAGTTTTCGGCAGGTCTGTCCTAAATTCAAGGTGCTTTGGAAGCTCGTGCTTGCCAAGTTTGTCCGAGAGAAAGTCGCGAAGTTCAGTGATATCAAACTCTGCTGCGTCTTTTTTCAGGATTATATAGGCTTTGGCAGATTCCCCGCGATATACATCAGGAACGCCAATAACGAGAACCTCTGCCACACCGGGGTGTTCCAGTATGGCGTTTTCGATTACCTGAGGATAGACATTGTATCCACCAGAAAGGATCAGGTCCTTTTTGCGATCGACCAGGTAAAGATAACCGTCTTCATCCATCCAGCCAATATCGCCAGTCAACAGCCATCCATCAACGAAAGACCGCTCAGTTTCTTCCGGGTTGTTCCAGTAGCCAGTAGTTATATTTGGGCCCTTAACCCGCATTTCACCTGTTTCGCCGAAAGGCAATTTTCTGGTTGGGTCGTCGACTGATACGATTTCGATCTCAAGACCGGGGAGAGGAAGGCCTACGGAGTGAGCCTTGCTGAGTGGGAATTCAGGTGGCTGACTTGTTCCGGCTGATCCGGTTTCAGTCATACCCCATCCACCACCAAGTGAAAGGCCTGTCAGTTTTTTGACATCAAGGAATACTTCCGGTGGCATAGGTGCGCCACCATATCCAATGTTTGCCAGGCTGGACAGGTCTTTTTCCTCAATGCCGGGATAGTTAAGCATTGCGATCCAGATTGTCGGGACACCACCGAACCCGGTAATACGTTTTTGTTCGATATCGTTGATAGCCTGCTCAAGGTCAAAGCGTTGACGCAATACCATTTTGGAGCCCAGTTTTATGCGTCTGAACAGGCCTGCAACCAGGCCCATGATATGAAACATTGGTGCAATAGTTAAGACTATTGCGTTTTTTCCATCATTTTCAAAAGATGTTGCCCAGTATGCATACATTTCGGAGGAGGCGACGAGGTTTGCGTTTGTCAGAATGGCCGCCTTGGGATGTCCGGTTGTTCCGCCTGTATATTGCAGGAGAGCAATTTCATTTGGATCAACTTTTGTGGCAATCAGTTCATCAGATGTATTTTCAATGAAATCAGAAAAAGAGACAGCTTTTTCATGTTCAGCTTCATTTCCTCTCATGCCACCATAAACAGCATCATCACACAGGATAGCTTTCGTAATGTCACCAGTATCGCACAGACGATCAGACATATCTGAGAAAGGGGAAGAGGCCAGTGTTACGAGAGTTTTTGCTCCACTGTCGCGGATTTTATAATCAAGCTCACGTTTGGCATCCAGTGGACTAAGGTGAGTGACTCTTGCTCCGGTAAGCAGCGCCCCAAAGAAAAAGAATGGGTGGAACGGAGTATTCGGGAGGTAGAGAGCGACTGTATCGCCGCTCCCAATCCCGTCTCTTCTAAGTGCATTTGCGACCCTGGCTGCCTGTCTACCCAATTCCGTGTAGGAAATTTCGTGATCGAAATAATCGATAGCAATGCCAGGACCGTGTTCAGTGACCAGTTGTACAAACATATCGCCAAGGCTTATGTGTGATGGAACAAAGTCAGCTGAGATTTCTGGTGGATATGACTTTTCCCAGAAACGACCCGAAGGAACCATTTAGCTTAAAACCTTTCAGTTGTTTTTACAGCTCTTCAAATTTTTTGCCTTCACCTGCCAGTTTGACAAGCAGAGGAGCAGGGCGAAGATTTTCGTCACCGGTTGCTTCAGCATAAATATTGAGCTGTTTAACAATTTCTTCTGCACCGACACTGTCAGCGTAGAACATTGGTCCACCACGGCCTACAGGCCAGCCATAGCCATT
This sequence comes from Methyloligellaceae bacterium, assembly GCA_050633205.1. Taxonomy (GTDB): domain Bacteria; phylum Pseudomonadota; class Alphaproteobacteria; order Rhizobiales; family CBDHHC01; genus CBDHHC01. The sequence continues at coordinate 80,091 of JBOEGA010000003.1, forward strand.
GATCCAGATAAGGTCGATGTCGCTGGAACGGGAGGCTATGCCTTCTTCCATAATCCGTGCACCTTCGTTGATCAGTGAATAAACCAGACGGGCATGAAGTTCCTCGTCACTGATTTCACGCTGCTCAACTCCTTGTTCTTTAGCCACGTTTTTGATCAGGGCTTCGATTTCAGGATCCGGAATTGGTGAGCGAGAACCTTCTTCATACAGGTAATAGCCTTTGCCAGTTTTCTGACCGAAACGACCAAGTTCACAAATGGCATCTGCTACCGGAGCTTTTGCACCAGAATCCTGACGTGCTTTATAACCGATATCAAGGCCGGCAAGGTCACCTACAGCACATGGTCCCATAGCAAAACCAAACTCAGTTGAAACACGATCAATCTGTGCTGGAGATGCGCCTTCGAGAAGAAGTTTTTCAACCTGCATACTGCGGGAGCGAAGCATACGGTTACCAACAAATCCGTAACATACTCCAACTGTTACAGGTACTTTGCCTGAACGTTTTCCGATATCAATTGCAGTTTTCAGAACGTCGAGTTTTGTTTCTTTTGCTCTTACGATTTCAAGAAGCTTCATGACGTTGGCCGGGCTGAAGAAGTGCATTCCGATAACGTCGCCTGGGCGAGATGTTTCAGCAGCAATTACATCAATATCAAGGTAGGACGTGTTACTTGCCAGAATAGTACCCGGTCTGGTTTTTTCATCGAGGTCTCTGAAAATTTTCTTTTTTAATTCAAGATTTTCAAATACAGCCTCAATAACCAGATCTGCTTCTGATACTTTATCAAAATCAGTCGAGCCGTCGATCATGCTTAAGGCAGCTTCTACCTGTTGTTCCGTCAGGCCACCGCGCTGGGCAGTTTTCTGATAGTTTTTTTCGATAGTACCAAGACCGCGCTCCAGGGCTTTTTCGTCAAGGTCGATCATTGTTACCGGAATACCAGCGGAGGCGATGCTCATTGTGATGCCGCCACCCATTGTTCCGGCGCCAAGAACAGCAACACGTTTGATGTCACGTGCTTTTGTTTCTTTTGGCATGTCAGGAATTTTCAGCGCTGCACGTTCAGCAAAGAACAGATGGCGCTGGGCTTTTGACTGCTCGCCGTCTCTCAACTGAATGAAGAATTCACGTTCCTGCTTCAGGCCGTCATCGAAAGACATTGTCAGTGTATTTTTTACTGACTCTGCGCAAGCTGCAGGTGCATGAAGACCGCGGGACCTGCGTAGTAGTTTTGAAGCAGTTGCATCCAGTTCAGTCGCATCCTTGCGAAGGGCTTCAAGTTTGTCATCACGCTGGCTATTTCTTAATACAGGGCGGTTTTCTGAAAGCACTTTTTGTGTAAAGGAAAGTGCATTTTCAAGCAGGTTGTCATCATAGACTTCATCAAGGATGCCAAGCTTTTCTGCTTTGTCAGCTCCCATTGGGTTGCCTGTTACGATTGGCTCAAGTGCCAGAACAGGGCCGATAAGGCGTGGAAGACGCTGTGTGCCTCCAGCACCGGGAATGAGGCCTAGTTTAACTTCCGGCAGACCAACCTGAGCGGATTTTACAGCAACACGGAAGTGACAGCCAAGGGCGATTTCAAATCCGCCGCCGAATGCTGTTCCGTGAATTGCAGCAACTACCGGTTTTTCACTGGCTTCAATTGAGTTGATGACATCCGGCAGGCTGGGCTCTTGTGGAGGTTTGCCAAATTCAGTGATGTCTGCACCAGCAGCAAATGTTCTGCCGATACAAGCAACGATGATTGCATCTACATCTGCGTTCGCAGAAGCTTCCGTAACTTTTTCCTTCAAGCCGGAGCGAACTGCATGAGATAGTGCGTTCACTGGAGGGTTGTTAATTTCGACGATAGCAATTCGGCCTTCAAGGCGCAAAGTAACCTTCTGTTCTTCCACGAGCTTTCTTCTCCCTGTCTCAATGGTAGGAAATTTTTTGTATAAATTCCACATAGCGGAATTAAATTCCATAATCTTGATAATTAGTCTAAGTGGTGCTGAAGTTGGTGTCAACACGCAAGAATTCGCGGTTATGGAAGAGGAAACAGGTAAGGAATTTATTCATAACCTGTGGTTGTAATGAAATAGCCGAAACCACTAAACCGGGCTTAATCCTGATGTTTTATAGAGGATGAGGTGGTTTGGTTGCCGTTACAATATTCTTATCAGGAGGCATAGTGTAGGGGATGCTTTTCTCAACCTATAGTAGTGCGTTGGTTTTATTGTTATTTTCACAGGATTTCAGTGAGGTCGCTAATAATAATTCTTGCGGTTTTCCTGTTAAAAAACGTGAAAATACTTCATATATTGAAGCATTTATAGCTTTTGTGTGATTTTTTACAACTAAAAGCATTTTTGTATATAAAATTGTAGTGCTTTGTTATTGCTTTTATTTTTTTGAATAATACAGCTAATGCACTATTTTTTCCAAATTCCGCAGTGCAGGAATTTTTTCCGATATGTTGACTTTTATACTAAGTGGTGATGAACTTAAGTACTAACACGCAAGAAATTGCGGTTCAGGGGAAGTCAATAGGGAATAATGTCTACTTATGATAAACAAGCGCATTGCCAGCGTTGAAGAAGCTATTGCTGGAATAACCGATGGGTCAACACTCATGATCAGCGGTTTTGGTGAGTCTGGAAGACCTAATATGCTTATAGCTGCTGTTCTGGATTCCGGGGTTCGTGATCTAACTCTTATCAGCAATAATGCAGGGGATGGCCTGGAAGGGCTTGCCGCACTGTTTCTTGCCGAGCGTGTCAGCAAGCTTGCCTGTTCATTCCCGCGTGGTGCGATGGCAGAAGATGTTGGCCGTCTGGTAAATTCCGGAAAGCTGGAGCTGGATGTTATGCCACAAGGTACTCTGGCTGAACGTATTCGTGCTGCCGGAGCCGGTGTCGGAGCATTTTTTACACCGACTGGATACGGTACGGAGATTGCCAAAGGTAAGGAAACAAGAATTATTGATGGTGTCGGGCAGGTTCTTGAATATGCCCTTCATGCAGATTTTGCGCTTGTTAAAGCACTGCAGGGTGATCGTTGGGGTAATGTTACCTATAATCAGCTTGCGCGAAACTTCTCACCTTTGATGTGTATGGCTGCAAAGCGCACAATTGTTGAAGTTGATGAGTTTGTAGAGCTTGGTGAAATAGATCCTGCCAACGTTATTACTCCCGGAATTTTTGTTGATGCAATGGTTCAGACTAAAGCTGTTCCTGCACAAGCCTGGAGGTTTGAAGCAGCATGAGTGGATTATCCAGAGATCAGATCGCATGGCGTGCAGCCCAGGAAATTCAGGAAGGCTGGTACGTGAATCTTGGCATTGGTATGCCGGAATTGCTTGCAAATCATCTTCCAAAAGGGCGCGAAGTCGTTTTTCATAGTGAGAATGGTATTCTTGGTATGGGACCTGCTCCAAAAGCCGGAGAAGAAGATATTAATATGGTCAATGCGGGCAAGAAGCCTGTAACGGCTGTTACAGGAGCCAGTTTTTTTGATCATGCAATGTCTTTTGGTATTGTTCGTGGCCGTCATCTGAATTTATGTGTTCTTGGGGCCTATCAGGTTGCTTCGAACGGAGACCTTGCAAACTGGGCGCGCAGTCATAATGATCACCTGCCAGCGATTGGTGGTGCTATGGATCTTGCGGCAGGTGCGCAGCAGATTTATGTCGTGATGAACCATGTTGACAAGAATGGCGAACCCCGTTTGCTGGATAAGTGTACTTATCCTCTGACAGGTTCCGGTATTGTCAGCCGTGTCTTTACAGATCTGGCACGGATTGAAGTTGCTGACGGCAAGTTTATTGTGACTGAAATTGCTGACAAGGTTACGAGAAAAGAATTACAGGAAAAAACCGGAGCAAAATTGACTTTTGCCAAGAACTGCAAAACAATGACAGTTCCCGATATCATGTAAAAAATTTCTGATTGAGATAACAATAATAATGAGCAGAAATTACGACCCTCTTACGGATGAGCCTTATGAGCTGCAGAAAGCTCTTGGCTATAAGATTACTGAATGGCGTCAGGGTTTTGCCCGCGTTGAGCTTGACCTCTCTGATGTTCATAAAAATCGTCAGGGTTTTCCGCATGGGGGGATTTATGCGCTGCTTATTGATACGGCTGCCGGACATTCCGGCAGCTGGGTTCCCGAGACTGAGCCGCGGGTTGGCGTAATGACACTTTCTCTTACCGTAAATTTTGTCAGCGTTCCCAAAGGAAAAAAGCTTATTGCTGAGGCTCATCTGACCGGTGGGGGACGAAATAACTTTTTTACATCCTGTGAATTGAAGGATGAGCTGGGCAATATGGTGGCTACTGGCAGTGCAGCCTTAAGTTACCGGCGCAAAAAGGAAAGTTAGTTATCTGATTATTTACTAATGATAACAGAAGGTTAAATCCTTAGATTATATTTATCTTAAATTGTCAGAGTTATAATTATGGTTCCGTAATAGTATTGAGTATGGAATCATAAATGCCCCGGTTGTTGCTAATTCCCTTTTTTATACTGCTCGTGCTGGTTGATATTACCGGTGCTCAGGCCGCTGATCCGCGGTTTGCATTACAATCAAATCTGGATCATGTCTGGACCACAATTGCGGCAGGTCTTGTTTTCCTTATGCAGGCAGGCTTTCTTTTTCTTGAAGCAGGTCTGGTTCGGTCCAAAAACTCCATCAATGTTGCTCAGAAGAATGTTACGGACTTTATATTCTCGACGCTGGTCTTTGGAGCAGTCGGGTTTATGTTGATGTTTGGCAAGTCCACTCATGGTTATTTTGGCTGGGATGCTGATCTGTTTATGTTTGATAAAATATCAGACTGGTCATTTACGTTTTTTGTATTTCAGCTTGTTTTCTGCGGTACTGCGGCGACTATTATCTCAGGCGCTGCGGCAGAACGAATGAAGCTCGAAGGTTATATGTTTGCGGCTATTATTACAGGTCTGCTTATTTATCCGGTGTCCGGGCACTGGGCCTGGGGCAATCTGTTAAATGCTGAAAACAAGCCGTTGCTGGCCTCTTGGGGATTTCTTGATTTTGCGGGATCAACGGTAGTACATTCCGTTGGTGCCTGGATAGCGCTTGCGACTGTTATTATTATGGGGCCAAGGTTAGGGCGTTATGATGAGAACGGGAAACTTGTCAGAATTCATGGGCACTCTCCGGTTCTGGCGACTTTTGGCTGTCTGGTCTTATGGATAGGCTGGATAGGATTTAATGGTGGTTCGACTACTGCCGGCACTTCCGCATTTGCCATAATAATTGCAAATACTATTGTTGCAGGAGCTATTGGCGGGCTTGTGCAGATGATATTGGGCAAGATCCATGAAGGTCTCTATCGACCCGAATTTTCTATTAACGGTATTCTGGCAGGTCTTGTCGGAATTACAGCAGGTTGTGATGCGGTTACGGTGTGGAATGCCCTGATTATCGGAGGGTCTGCATCTGTTGTTGCATTTTATGGTCAGATTATTCTGGAGCGTGTTTTAAAACTTGATGATGCTATTGGAGCAATTCCTGTTCATGGGTTTGCAGGGGCATGGGGAACAATCATTCTTGCATTTCTTGCAGAGCCAGGAAAACTTGCTGCAGGTTCTGCCATGGCTCAATTCTGGATACAGGTTTCAGGTGTTCTTATTATATTTGCATGGTCTTTTGGTACAGCCTTTGTATTACTTTTTGCTCTGGACAGGGTATGGAAACTGTTTCCCGGCGGTGGGCTACGGATTTCAGAAGAAGATGAGAAAAAGGGGCTTAACGTTTCCGAGCATGGTGCTACGCTCGGAAGTGGTGAGTTGCTAAATGCTATGAAGTCTATTGCAGAAGGCAAGGTATCGATGGGGCAAAAGCTGCAGGTTGACCATGGTGATGAGATGGGTGAACTTGCTGATATGTTCAATCGTATTACTGAACGGATGGTAATTGCCGAGGAGGCTCGAAAGAAAAGGCGCAGGATGATTGAAGAGTCCAGGCGAGATCTTTCCGGGCAAATAGAAGATTTGACTAATAGTCTCAGTCAATTACTGGAGACAGAATTTGCAAGTCTGACCGGGCATAACAGTTCTGTCGTTGAGAAGTCCAATGTGATCTGTCTTACCAGCAAAGATACAGAGCAGGGGGCCATTGATATAGACAAGAGGACAACAGAAGCTTTCCAGAGTATTACGGAGACCAAGAGTTCTGCAGACGACCTGTTGCTTGCAATGGGACGTATGACAGAGGAATTATCTGCTTCAATTGCCTCTACCCGTGAAGCTTCGGAACGAGTGCACAGTACTGAAGGGGCTGCTTCACAGTTGAATGAGGCCAGTCATCAGATTGAAGAGATTATTGGTCTTATTACAACTATTGCTGATCAAACAAATCTGCTAGCGCTCAATGCTACAATTGAAGCAGCGAGGGTCGGGGAAGCTGGTAAAGGCTTTGCTGTTGTTGCGGGTGAGGTGAAAAGCCTGTCTGATCAGACTTCAAAAGCGGTTGAGCATGTTATTTCTCATGTCAGCCAGATCAGAGATACTGCGGAGATTGTGACTACAGCAATTACTGAGGTGTCAGCGCAACTCAAGAATGCCAATGAGCTATCCAACCGGGTACAGGAAGCAATTAACCATCAGAATCAGGCAACACAGCTAATTAACAGTAATATTGGATCTGTTTCGGATAATGCGGAGAATGTACGGAGTAAGGCTCGGGAGATCAGTGAAGTTGCCAGGAAGATTGGTGAGAATTCAGATACGTTGGGAACTCAGTCAAAAGATGTTTCCAATCAGATTGAAGAGTTGCGCCATTCCTTTGAAGTGGTTCTTGAGAAGTTAAAGAGCGCGAGTGATCGAAGAGCATTTGAGCGCTATAAAACCAACCGTCCATGCCAGATTGAATTTGCCGGGCAGTTTGTTCAAACAAAATTAAATGACTTATCAATTGATGGATTTTCAGTATCAGGCAATCCTGAGTTTTCTTCTGATATCAGTCTGGCCAATTCTGATAATGTGATATTGCATATAGAGGATTTCACAATCAGTCTTGAAGCATATGTTATTGAGCTTGCTTCTGATAGAACCAGTTTTCAGTTTGAAGCAACAGCAATGGATTCTTTTGAACTAAATGATTTTCTTGAAGAGCTGGAAAATAAAAATATCCAGCTTCAAGGACATAGCCATGCTGCCTAGAGCATATCGCGTATAATCGGGCATTTGTAATACATGTATATAAACCTGCCCCAAGGCCCTTTACATATTGATGATTAATGTTGCTGGAGGTTGCAGGTGCGCAGGACTTTACGCACCTGTTAATTTATTGCCAGCCTGGTACTTTAGACATGTCAGGTAGCTGGTGTGCGATGCCTTTGTGGCAATCGATACATGTTTTCTTTTTTGTGAACAAAAAGCGCTGGTGAGCATCTGCTGCACGCTTGCTTTGTTTTGTTATGTCCATCGATTCATCACTATGACAATTTCGGCATTCCAGTGAGTCATTGGCTTTCAGTCTGGCCCATTCGTGGGACGCCAGGGTCAGTCGATGCTTCTGGAATTTTTCTCTGGTGTTGATTGTTCCAAAGATCTTACCCCAGACTTCTTTTGAGGCCTGAACTTTCCTTGCTATTTTACGTGTCCATTCGTGTGGAACGTGACAGTCCGGACAAGTCGCACGCACCCCAGAACGGTTTGTGAAGTGAATGGTGGATTTGAGTTCCTTATAGACGTTATCCCTCATCTCATGACATGAAATACAAAAAGCTTCTGTATTGGTTGCCTCAAGGGCAGTGTTGAAGCCACCCCAGAAAATTATGCCAGCAATAAATCCACCAACGGTCAGGAAGCCCAAGCTGAAGAAGGTGCTGGGAGAGGTCATAACTGACCAGTATTTTTTTAACCACTGCATCATGATTTGCAGTCTCCCTATTTCTTTTTCTTCTCAGCTTCAGCGTGAAGCAAGGTATCAATGTCGACAAAATCATTTTCCACGAGAGGTTTTACATCTCGTTGAGGAACATGACACTGGTTGCAGAAGTATCTTCGTGGAGAAACGGAGGCCAGAAACTGGCCATCGCGATCCATAAAGTGGGTTATGCTGACCATCGGTGCCTGAGACTCTCCAGTACGTGCTCTTGCATGACAGGAAAGACATTTATTACCACGTCTATCAATCTGGTATCCCTCTATGGTGTGAGGGATTACAGGTGGCTGTTCCGGGTAATTACGGACCTGCTTTTCATCCGTGTTTTTCATCGGGCGCATAGGCGGAGCAGAGTTCTCTTTGGTCAGAGCAGCCTTGCCACGCAAGGTTGCTATATTGTCTGCCATTGTAATAGTACCTGTCATTATAAACAGGCCTAACGTAAGGCCAAGTGCGAGAGGCAGATTTGCAATTAAACGTTTCATGGTCATGCCCTCCTTTATGTTTTGACAACTTTTACGGCACATTTTTTGTAATCCGTCTGCTTGGAAATAGGGTCTGTTGCATCAAGAGTTACCTTGTTGATGAGCTGGCTTGCATCAAACCAGGGAACAAAGACAAGTCCTTTTGGCGGCTTGTTTCGACCTCTGGTTTCAACACGGGTCCGTATTTCCCCTCGACGTGACCTTACGAATATCTCATCACCACGGCGCAATTTACGCTCTTTGGCATCATCCGGGTGCATGAAACATACTGCGTCAGGGAAGGCCTGATGCAATTCAGGTACACGCTCTGTCATTGAACCGGAGTGCCAGTGTTCGATAACACGTCCGGTACATAACCATAGGTCATATTCCTTGTCTGGCGCTTCTGCAGGCGGCTCATAAGGAAGTGCAAAAATGCGTGCCTTACCATCCTTGTGGCCATAAAACTCTACGCCTGCACCTTTTTTTACATAAGGGTCATAGCCTTCGCGGAAACGCCATTTGGTTTCCTTGCCATTTACAACAGGCCAGCGCAGACCACGTTCCTTATGGTAGGTGTCGAAGTCAGCAAGGTCGTGACCGTGACCACGTCCAAATTGTGCATATTCTTCAAAAAGGCCTTTCTGTACATAGAAGCCGTATTCTTCTGCCTCATGGTTTTCATAGCCTTTTTCGATATCAGAGACCGGGAATTTATCTACCTGCCCGTTCTTAAAGAGAATATCAAAAAGGGTTTTGCCTTTGTATTCAGGTTTTTTCGCAAGAAGTTCTTTTGGCCAGACTTCCTCAACTTTAAAGCGTTTGGAGAATTCCATCAGCTGCCAAAGGTCAGATTTGGAATCTCCCGGAGAGCTAACCAACTGGTGCCAGACCTGAGTACGTCGTTCAGCGTTACCGTAAGCGCCTTCTTTCTCTACCCACATTGCGGCTGGCAGGATAAGGTCGGCAGCCTGTGCAGTTACTGTTGGATAGGCATCTGATACGACGATGAAATTATCCGGGTTTCTGTATCCGGGGTAGGTTTCCTCATTCATGTTGGCAGCAGCCTGCAGGTTGTTGTTCACCTGTATCCAGTAAGCGTTGATTTTGCTGTCTTTCAGCATTCTGTTCTGCAGAGCTGCGTGGTATCCTACTTTAGATGGAATAGTGCCTTCTGGAAGTTTCCAGATTTTTTCGGCAATATCGCGGTGAGCTTTTTTCTTAACAACCAGGTCTGCAGGAAGACGGTGAGCGAAAGTTCCTACTTCGCGAGCGGTTCCACATGCTGAAGGTTGTCCTGTCAGTGAGAACGGGCTGTTGCCAGGCTCTGATATTTTACCAGTAAGCAAGTGGATATTGTATATGAGGTTGTTCGCCCAGACACCTCGTGTATGCTGATTGAAACCCATTGTCCAGAAAGATGTTACTTTTGTTTTTGGATCTGCATAAAGTTCAGCAAGGGCAATCAGGTCTTTTTTGGGTACACCTGAAATTTCATGAGTTTTGTCTACTGTGTAGGCCGATACAAATTTTGCAAACTGAGCGAAAGTCATATCTGACGAACCGCCAGCTTTTTTAGCGTTCTTAGCTTTCTTTTCCAGCGGATGTTCCGGCCTCAGGCCATAGCCGATGTCGGGGTTGCCTTTGCGGAATATTGTGTGTTTTTTTACAAACTCTTTGTTGACCTTCTTGTTCTGAATGATGTAGTTCGCGATGAAATTCAGTATTGCCAAGTCGCTTTGTGGCGTGAAAACTATTGGCATATCAGCAAGGTCAAAGCAGCGGTGTTCGTAAGTGGAAAGCACTGCAACTTTTACATGGGGTGCACTCAGGCGGCGGTCTGTTACACGAGTCCACAGGATTGGGTGCATTTCAGCCATGTTTGAGCCCCAGAGGACAAATGCATCAGCATTTTCCATGTCGTCATAGCAACCCATTGGTTCGTCAATACCGAATGTTCTGATGAAACCTGCTACAGCGGAGGCCATACAATGACGGGCATTTGGCTCCAGATTATTTGAGCGGAAACCTGCTTTCATAAGTTTGGAGGCAGCATACCCTTCGTATACTGTCCATTGGCCGGACCCGAACATGCCGATGGCTTCAGGGCCTTTTTCCTTAAGAGTCTTTTTGAATTTTTCGGCCATGACATCGAAAGCTTCATCCCAGCTTACCGGAGTGAATTCACCGTTCTTGTCATATTTTCCATTTTTCTTACGAAGTAGAGGTTTGGTCAGGCGGTCCCGGCCATACATGATTTTTGAAAGGAAGTATCCTTTTACGCAGTTCAGCCCCTTGTTTACAGGTGACTTGATATCTCCGTGTGTTGCAACAATTTTATCCTGTTTTGTGGCTACCATTACACTGCATCCTGTTCCGCAGAAACGGCAGGGTGCTTTAGACCACTTCAGTTCAGTCTTTTCTTTTTCTGTAACAAGATTTGCTGCGCCAGCAGGAGTATTCAGACCTGCAACAGCGGCAGCAATGGCAGCGGCTTTGGCTTTTATCGCATCACGGCGACTGATCATTTGCTTTAGCATGGCAGTTGCTTCTCTTCGTTATTAATGGGTTGAAATTCGTGGTCCGGCTCGTCAACCTGGTGGTAGATCAGCACAGCATTTATGACATCCGGAATTGCTTCTATTGTTCTGATTCTGTCATTGAGGGATGGAGTATCGGGTACTTCCATAACAACAACAATTTTGCCATTGTCCCCTTTGGCGTGTACTTCGATACCCACAATTCCAAGGAGCCTGTCTACTGTTAGATCCAGCCCTTCGGGTCTGGCCTGAACAACAAGGCTGGCGATATGCGAGATATCAGTCATTAGCAGTGCTTTCATATTCCGAGTTAATCTGCAGCGAAATTGCGTTTGCAGGGCAGGTATGCTGACATGCTCCGCAACCAGTACATTTTTCATGATCAATTATGATATCGGCTTTTCCTTCAGGCAGGAGCCTGAAGTGAATTGCACGCTCCTGGCACATGTCTCCGCATGATCGGCAGTAAATGGATGACCTGACGAAACATTTGTCTGATACAGTTACGCGGTTGTTCCAGGCAGGAGCCTCCAGGTTAAACAGTTTTTCAGGACAGGCTGTAGCGCACTCTTTACAAAATGTGCATTCTCCCAAATCAAACTTAACTTCCGGATAGCCACTCTTATCAGTCGCAATTATATGTTCAGGACATGCTTCTGAGCATTTGTTGCATCTGGTGCATAATGAGAGGATGTTTTTCTCGTTTGACCAGGGTGGCCGCATGACTGCAGGTGCCGGGCTTTTACGCCCACGCAAAAAATCGCGCCTGCTAACGGATGATGGGGTTGACGGGAGGTTGCTCATTTCTGCCTCCTGTACTAAGCGGGTGGTCCCGGAGGGCCTGCTATCATTTGATATATCCAGATAAGCAGTCCCAGCGATCCGACGAATGCTATTGCCAGGGCGGGTGCCATAAAGATGGCAAGAAACAGAAAGGAACGCACTTCCAGCTTTTTTTGAGAAGCCGGTTCAGGTGTTGTTTTAACTTCTTGATCTGTAGCCATTATCATTCTCTCTCCAACGTGTGGGAGGACGATAACAGGGGGGACATATTGCGGCATTGATATATATCAAGCCGCATCAGGCTTATGGTGAATAAGTTCTTACAAGAGATAAAATTCAAGAAAAATCAGAAGGGAAGCAGTACATCCATGACCTGCTGACCATAGCGTGGCTGCTGTACATCAGTGATCTGTCCACGCCCGCCGTAAGCTACTCTCGCTTCTGCGATTTTCTCTATCGGAATTGTGTTCACAGCACTGATATCTTCCGGACGAATGATACCGGCCACAATAATTTCACGTACTTCAAAATTTACCCTGATTTCCTGTTTTCCTTCAATGACCAGGTTTCCGTTTGGCAGTTTCTGGGTAATAATTGCTGCCATTTTCAGAGTTAGCGTTTCTTCCCGGTCTACTGAGCCCTTGCCTTCACTTTTTGCTTCACTGGCAATTTTTACAAGTTCAGAGAGATTTACGCCATTGGGAAGAATTTTAGCCAGTTGTTGTTCAAGGCCAAATATTCCCGGAGCTTCCAGATCATCAGCATTGGATCTGCTGCGTTTGGTTTCATTTTCAAATGCAGCTTTGTCAGATATTTCAACCATTACGGTAAGAAGATCACCGACATTTCTTGCCCGCTGGTCTTTGAAGAACCCTCTTGCTCCATTTCTCCATAAAGAGTTCGAGCTGTACTGAGCCGGTTTTTTTGCCGGCATTGGAAGACTGACAGGTCTATATCCGGGTTTGTGGGTTGGGTTTTCAATCGCGGCCAGTTTTGGCGTATCGCCAATATTTGTTAATCTATCGAGATAAGCACAGCTGGATAATAATGTGGTTGCGAACAAAATAGTCATGCTGCGTTGTTTCATTTTAAAAGCCTTTTATAATCGGATAACTAAAGAGAAATTGTTTATGTGAAATCTTTTATGAACCGGATGAACCGACAATTCGTGCCGGTGTATCTGCTGGGAAAACAACGCCAGGTGCCTGAATGGTTACCTGTATCTTTCTTTTGGAGCGGGTATTCAGAACAGAGATTATGTCCCCCTTTGCGCCGGAACCAAGGGCACGTCCCTGAGATTTCAGATAGAGACCGGGAACCTGGTAGCGAATTTCAACGAGGTCATTTGTTTTGACTATTTTGGGGACTTCCAGATCCTGAGATCTCAATACCTGATTGGGTCCCAGGCGATATTTGGGAGTTTTGCCGACCGCAAGTCTGGTATCACTGATATAGCCTGCCCGTAATCTTTCAACTGACACGCGCATGGTTTTGAGGTCGTTCTCAGTTATTGCTATGCCGGGCTCAAGGCTGTTTGTGGGGAACACAACAAGCGAGGTCTGGTCTACTCTGCCGGTTATAATTCCACGAGAAATATTGCCTGTACTTTCTTCTGTTCCGATTTGCGCCTTGAATGCCTTGTTCTGAGGGTTATAGGCCAGGCTCATGACGACAAGATCAGCTACTATCTGCTTATCTATATGGATGTCTTTTGTTCCGGTTGCGAAAGTAATAGTCAGATCCTCATTATTATTTATACCCGTTTTTTCTGATAGCTGTGGTCTCAGCAGGTCTTTAATATTATTTAGTGTAATGGTGCGACTTGGACGTCTGACTATCAGTTTGTCTACGCGCCCGGGGTTATTCCATATTAACCCTTCCCTGGCTGCAGCAGCCTGAACACGAGATGCCGAAATAACTCCATCGGATCCAAAATCCGGCGATCGGAAAACAGGGATATTTTTGTAAGGGCCAGTATTTTCAAAGAGATCACCCAGTGTGACAATCTCTCCCTGAACGATGATGCTTTCTTTTAATACAGGTTCTTCGTCGGCCCATACGGGTGTCAGAAGACAGCAACATAACAGGGCGACCCGAATTATAAATGCAGTAAAGCTGAAAATGGATTTTAGCATTTTTGTTAAGCCTATCTAATAATGCTGGCTGTTGCCTGAAGCATTTCATCTGAAGAGGAGATAACTTTTGCGTTCATTTCATATGCGCGCTGGGCTGCTATGAGATCTGACAGTTCAGAAACTGCATTCACATTGGAAGATTCCAGAAACTTCTGCAGAACATCGCCATATCCGGCATCACCGGGGACGGCAAGTTGAGGTGTGCCGCTTGCTGCCGTTTCCAGATACAGGTTATCTCCAATTGTCTGAAGACCAGATTTGTTAGCAAAGCGGGCCAGCTGGATCTGTCCAAGAACTGTGGGAGCTGTTGCGGTTCCAAGTATTGCCTGAACCTGCCCCTGACGGTTTATTGTAATTGCACTGGCATTATTCGGGATAGAGATACCTGGCTGTACTGCAAAGCCATCCAACGTTACCAGATTTCCTTCAGAATCCCGTTCAAAGGATCCATCCCGTGTGTAGGCCGTACGACCATCAGGCAGGTTGATAGAAAAAAATCCTTCTCCCCTGATGGCGACATCCAGATCCTTTTCTGTTCTGCTCAGGCTTCCCTGGTTCATCACCCGTGATGTTGCACCGGTTTTTACACCAAAACCAATCTGTAGTCCTGTTGGGACTATGGTGCCGGCATTGGATGAGGTGGCACCTACACGGCGTATATCCTGATAAAGAAGGTCCTGAAATTCAGTTCTTATTTTTTTATAACCTGTTGTCCTCATATTCGCGATGTTGTGCGATATAACTTCAACATTAAGCTGTTGAGCCTGCATACCTGTTGCGGCGATTTGCAGAGATTTCATAATTTGTCCTTACTCGTTATCTGTATCTGCTATCGATTATTTTTAAATTATTGTTGTGGTGGTCTTCCCAGAGTCTGGATTGCGCTTTGGCGCAACTCCTGAGCCTGCTGCATTATTTTTGCATTTGAAACATAAGTTCTGGTGGCCTGTATAAGTTCTGTAAGTTCCAAAACAGGTTTGACATTTGATTTTTCCACCATGCCCTGCATGATACGTGCTTCGGTTGAGGGGGCTGGAACTTCAGTGGAGATGAAAAGGGTTTCACCTTCCTTTTTCAGTTTACTGTGATCTTTGAAGCTAACCAGTTTCAGCCTGTCTTTAACGCCCTGACTTGTAGAGATTGTTCCATCGCTTGAAATTGAAATCCCACGTTCGCCGGGGCCTATAACGACAGGACCACCATCTCCAAGTATCGGGTGACCATCACTGTTTACAATCACGCCTTCAAAATTCAGGTTGAGGTGGCCATTCCGGGTGTATTTATTGCCTTCTCTGGTCTGGACAACGAGCCAGCCATCACCTTTGATCGCAACATCAAGTTCTGCGTCAGTTTTTTCTATGGTGCCTTCTGTATAGTCACGATACATGGCTGTATCATTTACATAAGATAGCAGGCGATCTTTGCCTTTCATCTCAGTCATTTCTGCGACAGGCATGAGATACTCCTCAAACATAATCGTGTCATGTTTGTAGCCAGCCGTATTTACATTGGCCATGTTATTGGCAATGACATCAATTTTGCGTTGCAGAGCTATCTGTTTTGACAGGCTTATCAGTATTGCATTCTCTATCATGACATCCTCTGAATCCGTTTTTAATCTCGCTCACCAGGTTTTGATCCCTAGCTAAGGGATGGGGAAATATTTACCCACAGATATATTGTTGGTGGTATAAGGTGCATGATGTGTGCCAAATAAAAAACGGCAGAAAACAAGCATAAAAATGTATTTACTTGATAAAAAAGGGGGGAAAGGAAGGAAAGCACAGGCAATAAATGCCTACTGTCAGGGCGTAAACATAAGTTTAACCAAGATAGATGAAGTATACACTAATAAAAAATTACACTATTCTTGTTATATTAGGTAAGAATCACTGAAATAATAGGTTCTTTCTATGGCTGAAGAAGGCGAAGAGCAAGATGTAGAGTTAACGGATACTGAAGGGGAAGGTGGAGCCCCGAAAGGTAAACGTAAGCTTATTATTATGATCGTTGCAGGTCTGGTTGGTCTGATCGTTATTGGTGGTGGCGGGTATTTTCTCTATTCGATGATGTTTGGAGGGAAGCAGACTGTCAAAACGGAAGAGGCCGTTGAAAAGCAGATTGCCAAGCGTCCATCGGTATATTTTGATCTGCCGGAGATGGTAGTGAACCTGAGTGTGAATGATAAGCGGGCTCAGTATTTAAAGATCAAAATTGCTCTGGAAGCACAT
>JBOEGA010000004.1:0-5723 GCA_050633205.1 Methyloligellaceae bacterium
ACCTCGCCGTGCTGGTAGGGCGACATCGTGCCAGGATCGACGTTCAGGTAAGGGTCAAGTTTACGTAATCGTACGCTATACCCTCTCGCCTGTAAAACAGCACCAAGTGCTGCTGACGCCAGTCCTTTGCCAAGTGAGGAAACCACACCACCGGTTATGAATATATACCGTGCCATGGGCTTGTAGAATACACTAATTTTCTATGATTCGAAGGGCCAAATTTATCTCATCCACCAGCTTCGTTAACGGAGGCGGTAATATTCCAAATTCAGTCACCAGATTTCAGCCAAAAGTAATTAAGGCACACAGTAATGTATGCCTTAATTAAATACCAGTAAAGAGTTTCACCTATAAACTACTTAGAGATAGGTGCGGAAGGACCTGACGGCTTTTCTTCTTTTTTAGCAGCCGGTTTTTCTGTTTTATTGGCCGGTGTGCTGGTAACACTTCCACCACCCGTCTTATCCAGAATTGATCCGCCAGTATTTGACTCTTTGGCAAGGATCGTAAGTGACAGGCTGGTTACAAAAAAGATTGCTGCCAATACTGATGTCGTTTTAGTCAGGAGATTAGCTGCACTGCGATTTGACATCAGGCCACCGCCTCCACCGCCACCGATGCCAAGAGCACCGCCTTCAGAGCGCTGTAGCAGTACGACAGCGACCAGGGCTGCTGCAACCATAAGATGTATAACTAGAATGACGGTATCCATAAATTTCTCTCTGAATTGAAAGGTTTTTAGCTGCTTTTATATGAAGATATCAAAAATGGCCAGCCCTTTATGGCAATTAAGGCTGTTAATCTTCAAAGAATTATAAAACAGAAGCTGAATTAACAGGTACGCATTAATTAGTGAATTTCAATATCACTAATTAATGCTGATTTATCCAGTACATAATATCTTCAGGACTATCAGCTCTATTATCGGTTTTCTTCTTATCAGGATTTTGAGTTATAAAACTCACCAGTTCTGCAGGCGGAAGTGAACTGTCTGACTGGTTTTGTGACTGTTTTTTGTTATTCGCAGGAGATGTCTTTTTCTGACCTGATTTGACAGGTTTTTTGTTCGTTGTGCCAGTCTTTTTCTTTATGACTTTCTTCCCGGGAACAGGTTTATTCCTAAGATTTACATGTTGCATGGTCCGGTGTCCACACCGAAACAAAAGCTGCTCGGATACACCAATCAGGCTCTTGATATCCTGCAAAGCCTTGGGGCTGAGCTTCTTTTTTGCCCATGCAGGACCGCGCGCCATATTCTTCACAGCTCCGGCACGTGCCAGAGTTTGTTTCCGTTTCTTTAATGCAGCACACTGTTTTTTGCTAAGGCTTTCTGCAAATGCTATGTTCGGCAGGATAAATATCGCGATGATAAATATCGCAATATTGCGCAAGTAAAATGACATTGAACTCCACCCGGTTTTTCCTGATCAGACTTAATTAATCAGCTATTTTTGCTTTTATAATAGAAATTCCTGTTAACTCGTTAACATTATGGAAAACTTGTTATTTTTTATAGGCTGAAATTATACCAAGAAAGTCGTCAGCCTTCAAGCTGGCTCCTCCAACCAGGGCACCATCAACGTTAGCAACTGACATCAGCTCCTGTGCATTTGCTGGTTTGACTGAACCACCATAAAGAACCCGCATTTTTGAAGCTTCTTCTTCACCCAGAATTGATGTCAGCTCATCTCGGATCGCTTTATGAACTTCGGCTACATCAGTTGTTGTCGGTGTCAGTCCTGTTCCGATAGCCCATACAGGCTCATAGGCTATAATCGTATTGGCAGCATTAGCTCCCTCTGGAAGAGAGTTCTTCAGCTGGCGCTTTACAATCTGCAGAGTTAGGTCTGCAGCACGTTGCCCGGCAGTTTCTCCTATGCAAACAATTGCCTGCAGACCTGCCCGATGGGCAGCAGTTGCTTTATTATTTACGTCAAGATCTCTTTCAGCATGATCTTCACGTCTTTCAGAGTGANNAGCGAGCATGCGAGGGGAAAGGTCACCTGTGTGGGCACCTGATATTTCTGTATGACAATCCTGAGCTCCAATAGAAACAGAGGATTCTCTTACGGAATCAGAAAATGTTTTAATAAGAGTCGCTGGAGGGCAGATAAAGATTTCAGCATAATCGTTGAGAGTATTTGTGGAAATTCCATTATTCAGTTTATTAATTTCCTCAATAGAATCCTGCAGACCATTCATTTTCCAATTGCCTGCTACAACAGGTTTTCTCAAGCTCATGCGCTGTTTTCCCAATATTTACGAGTTATTCTGACATTTTTCTTCAATTTTTTGTGCAATTTCGTTGTTTTTGCCGAGATAGCATCTATATTCGCACAAAAAACAAGGCAATACATATGTTGCGGTGATGACTAGATATCAATAATATGCTGTGAATGTAAATCCATGAGAGGGTTGATTTTATAAAAAATAGTCTCCTCTTTAAAGAATGCGAACCAGCCATTAGAAGAAATTATCAGAACAATGCTTAATACGTTACGTAAAGGTGCAGCTGGATGGGCTGCTAAAATATTGATTGGATTGCTTATATTGGCGTTTGCCTCCTGGGGGTTGGCGGGTATCTTTGATCCAAACAGCAACCGCGTTCTCGCGACCGTTGGTGATGAGAAGATTACTCCGCAGGAATATGAGCGTTATGAACGTCAGATTCAGCTTGCTTACAGGTTGCCTCCCGAGATTCTTCGCGCATCCAGAGCTGGAATTTTGAACAGTCTGATAGATGAGCGCCTTGTGGACGTTCATGCAAAAGATCTCAATCTGGGTGTTCCTCAGGAAATACTTCGCCGTGAAATTGTAGGAAACAGGAACTTTCGGGATTCTACTGGTGAATTTAACAGACTGATTTTTCAAAGATTCATAGAAGAGCTTTCTATGGATGAAAGGCTATATGTCGAAACTTTGAGAAGAAGCAATCTGCGGGAACAGATTGTAGGAGTTGTTACCAGAAGCACAAAAATTCCGGAACAGCTGCTTCTCGCCCAGCATCAATATGATAATGAAGCCAGGGTTCTTGATTATTTTGTAATTGACAAAAAAGCTATAGCCGGGATCAAGGCTCCAAAAGAAGAAGTTCTTCAGGATCAGTATGAAAAGACGAAAGAAAGGTACAAAGCCCCCGAGTACCGTAAAGTCGCATTCCTGCATTTGTCAGTTGATGCTTTGAAAGGCACATTCAAGATTCCTGAGAAGGAAATCAAGGCAGCATATGAGTCTTTAAAAAAGAAATATACCAAACCTGAAAAAAGGAAGCTTTTACAGATTTCTTTTCCTGATCTGAAAAAAGCAGAAGAAGCTTATAAAAAACTATCTTCCGGTAAAAAGTTCGAAGATGTTGCCAGTGAATACGGGCAAAAGCAAAAAGATATAGATCTAGGAGAGAAAACTAAAAGTGGTATCCTGGATAAAGCTGTTGCTGATGCTGCGTTTGCCTTGAAAAAAGGAAAGTTCAGCAAGCCTGTGAAGGGTACATTAAATACTGTAATTGTGATGGCTACAGACATTACTAAAGAGCAGGTTACTCCGCTGGATAAAGTATCTGGAGAGATTTCAGATAAGCTGGCTGGGGAAAAAGCCAAAGATACAATCTCAAAACTTGAGAAGCTGATCCAGGAAGATACTGATGAAGGTCTTAAGCTGCAGGAAATAGCAAAAAAACACTCAGTTACTTATTCAGAAGTAGATATAGACAGCAATGGCCTTGGAGTTGATGGAAAAGCTGTAAGTTCTTTTCCGCGTTCGTCCAGATTGTTGAAAGAAGTATTTGAAACGGATGAAGGTACAGATAATGATCCGGTTAACGTCAAAAACGGAATTGTCTGGTTTGACGTGAAAAAAATTACTTCATCGCGGACCAAAACTTTTGAAGAAGTAAAAAAACAGATTTCAGATACCTGGATAGCTGATGAGGAGCGAAAAGCTCTGGATGCCAAAGTGAAAGAGCTGCTGGAACGTCTTAAAAAGGGAGAGGCTATCGCTGCAGTAGCAAAAATTACCTCATCTAAAGTCGTTACCTCCAAGCCGGTAAAAAGAACCGGAGTTGGTAAAGAGCTTACGGCCGGTGTTTTAAAGGATGCGTTTGATGCTTCTCTTAAACAGGTCATGTCTGGCAATACAAGTGATAAGAATGAGCGTATTGTTTTTCAGGTTACTGAAATTCAAAAAGCCAAACCACTTGATGATAAAGGTCGAACTGCTATTAAGGCTAAACTGTCTCAAAGTATGGCTGGTGACATGTTCAAGCAGTACAAAGCAGGGCTGCGCAGTGAATATCACTGGAAACAGACCGGGCAGTTAACACAGGCATCTCAGAGGTAGAGAACAACCAAAGGGCGTTTGCCCTGGAAACCCTTGGGGGCATGGGGAAATGACATTTATGTTGCAAAGAGGGAGTTCTTCAAAATTTTCTCCCTCTTTTGAAGAATTTAAAAAGAACTACGATAATGGCAAGGCACAGGTTGTTTTTACCCGCCTGGTAGCTGACCTGGAGACCCCGGTTTCTGCTTTCCTGAAGCTCACAGGAGATGACAAGTACAGCTTTCTTTTCGAATCTGTCGAAGGAGGAAATGTTCGTGGGCGTTACTCGATAATTGGTTGTATGCCAGATCTGGTCTGGAGGGCAAACGGTGAGGAAGCCGAGGTAAATCGAAACCCGGTTAACAAGCCAGATGAATTTAAGAGGACTAAAAGTTCAACCTTAACTGCACTTCGTGAGCTTCTGGAAGAATCCCGGATAGACCTTCCTGAAGATCTTCCCCCAATGTCCGCTGGTGTTTTTGGGTATATGGGCTATGACACTGTCAGGCTCATTGAAAAGCTTGAGGATATCAATCCTGATAGCCTCGACTCTCCGGATGGAATCCTTGTTCGTCCAACAATGATGGTTATATTTGATGCTGTCAAAAATGAGCTGACTGCAGTAACGCCAGTTCGCCCGGGAAAGAAATTATCAGCAAAGACAGCTTATGACAGAGCTCAGGATCGATTGACAACACTGGCGGATCGTATGGATGAGCCACTGATGCACGGTTCTGAAATTGATGCCAGTACACTGGTTATGCCCGAACCTGTTTCAAATACAGAGCCTGCAGAATATTCCAGGATGGTCAGAAAAGCCAAAAAATATATTGCTGCAGGAGATATTTTTCAGGTTGTTTTAAGTCAGAGATTTTCTTCTCCATTTCCACTGGAGCCATTTGCTCTATACAGAGCTTTAAGGCGTACGAACCCTTCGCCTTTCCTGTTTTATCTCAATCTTGGTGATTTTTCGATTGTCGGATCAAGCCCTGAAATCCTTGTCAGAGTAAGGGAAGGGGAGGTCACGGTTCGTCCTATTGCCGGAACCCGTCCGCGAGGAGAAAGTCTGGCTGAAGATAGAGCTCTGGAGCAGGATTTACTCGCTGATACCAAAGAGCGTGCAGAACATTTAATGTTGCTGGACCTTGGCCGTAATGATGTGGGGCGTGTATCTGAAATTGGGTCTGTAAAAGTTACAGACAGTTTCTTCATAGAACGCTACAGCCAGGTTATGCATATTGTTTCCAACGTTATCGGCCAGCTTGATGCTGCCCAATATGATGCCATTGATGCTCTGATGGCTGGTTTTCCAGCTGGGACGGTTTCTGGAGCACCAAAAGTTCGGGCTATGGAAATTATCGATGAATTGGAAAAAGAAAAACGTGGTGTTTATGCGGGCTGTGTTGGAT
>JBOEGA010000005.1:0-32507 GCA_050633205.1 Methyloligellaceae bacterium
TCTAAAAAAGGTGTTTCTCTGGAAAGATATTCCAAAAAAGTCAGACAGGCCTTTCAGTTTTTTGGCAGACCCGATCAGGAAAAAGACGTTGTGTATTTTGGTATCGGATATCAGACACAATGGTTTTTTTATAAGATTCCTACTGTTACCGTCACTTATAATACCAAGCTGACGAGCAAGGATCAAACACGCAAACTCAACGGCTTTGTAAAAATTACCTTGATGAAGGATGATAAGGACAGCGCTGCGAAGGTGATGTCTTTTGTTATCGTACCAGGGAAAATTAATACTCCCAAGTAAAGATTATCCGGGGAAAGCCTGCCCAAACGGCTACCCCGACTTTTCCCAATTTTTACTTACCTTACCATCTCCCCTTTGCCAACTTCCCGACAAAGTGTAAGCTTTACACAAAATGACCAAAGATAAGGGAAGAAATCATGACTGATACCAATCGCCGTTTTGTACTGGCTGAACGCCCGGTAGGCCCACCGAATGAAAATACGTTACGCCTTGAGACTGTTGATATACCTCAGGCGGGCCCAGGTGAGATGCTGCTGAAGACAGAGTTTCTGTCTCTGGACCCTTATATGCGTGGCCGGATGAGTGATGCACCTTCCTATGCTGCTCCGGTAGAGATTGATGCTGTTATGGGCGGGGCTACTGTGGCCAAAGTCGTGACTTCCAATCTGGAAAATTTTGAACCCGGTGACTGGGTCCTCAGCATGAGCGGCTGGCAGGACTATGCCGTTTCTGATGGCACAGAAGTGATGAACCTTGGCAAAACCCCGGTAAACCCTTCATGGGCATTAGGCATACTCGGGATGCCTGGCTTTACAGGCTATGCGGGCTTACTTGAAATTGGTGCTCCAAAGGCGGGAGAGACGGTCTGCGTAGCTGCTGCGACAGGCCCTGTTGGCTCTACAGTTGGACAGATTGCAAAAATCAAAGGCTGCCGCGCTGTTGGTATTGCCGGCGGACCCGAAAAATGCGCATATGCGGTTGAAAAGCTGGGCTTTGATGCATGTCTTGATCACAAGGCTGCGGACTTCCCTGAACAGCTTAAAGCAGCCTGTCCTGACGGGATTGATGTTTACTATGAGAATGTTGGCGGCAAGGTTTTCGAAGCTGTTATGCCACTGCTTAATGACCGCTCACGGATTCCTGTCTGTGGTGTAATTGCGCAGTATAATATGACTACACTGCCTGAAGGCCCTAACATGCTTCCACTCTTTATGAACAGCATTCTGCGCAAGAGGATCAAGATGCAGGGCTTTATTATATGGGATACTTTCCCTCATATTTACCCGGCCTTTGCCAAAGACATGAATGCCTGGATTGCGGAAGGAAAAATTCACTATCGCGAGCATGTTTATGAAGGACTGGAAAGTGCTCCGGGTGCCTTTAGTGACCTGCTTGAGGGACGTAATTTCGGTAAGGTCGTTATTCGTGTTGGCGACAACACCGTCTGATTAATCAGCTTTGGGCATTGCCGTTTGAGCAATGCCCAGGCATTTCAATGATCAAGATATATGGCCGGTATTACTCAACCCTGGAATGTACCGGCTTCCAGTATACAATTTTTATAAACCATGATTGTTTCAATTTGAACTATCTGTTTTAACTTTCTTCAATATTCCCTATTTACCTGAACTTATTCACTCTCTGATATGATCAAACTCCAGTTCTGTCGGTAGAGTGATTTATGTCAAAATTAACGGGAAAAACCTCCAGTAAGCCGTCCCTGCTAGCAAGCTATGCTGATCTGTATGGGGATGTTGTCCTGCGCCACAGGGCGCGTCTGGCTGAAAAGGCGCTAAGGATAGAAGCTGAAAGAAGTGACCGGGAAAAATCCCAGTTTATTGCCAATATGAGCCATGAGCTAAGGACACCTCTTAATGCAATCATAGGCTTTTCCCAGATTATGAGAGAGTGTGAAACGCTTAATCTGACGCCGGATAAAATTGTTGAGTATTCTGGCTATATCAATGATACGTCAGAGCATTTACTTAATATAATCAATGACCTACTGGATATGTCAAAAATTCAGTCGGGTAAGCAGGACCTGTCAATTGATGAGGTAAATGCTGCAGAAATATTACGCGGATGCCTGACACTTGTGAGTGTCGCGGCAAAGGAAGGTGGTGTCAGGCTTGTGAATGAAGTTCCGGTTGATTTCCAAAGTTTTGAAGCTGATGCTCTTCGATTGAAACAGGTTTTTACAAATATTATCAGTAATGCGATCAAGTGGACACCGCAGGGCGGGACTGTCACTACCTCTGCATTTATTATCGAGAATAAATTTGTTCAGTTTAATATTTCGGATACAGGCAAGGGCATGTCTCCGCAGGAGATTGAAACTGCAAAGATGCCATTCTGTCAGGTTGAGTCAGATCTTGACAGAAGTACGAACGGGACAGGTCTTGGCATACCGATAGCCAGCGGTCTTGTGGAGATGCATAAGGGTACTTTCGAAATTCTCAGTAAGCCCGGTGTCGGAACTACAGTAAAAATTATGATGCCCATAACACAGGATATCAGTCTCCAGGAGGTTTGCGGTGCAGCCTAATATTCAAGTTACACCTGATACCAATACGCAGAGAGATATTGCCATTGGAAGAGTAGTTTCTGTGTCAGGTTCCCAGGCAATTATCATGCTGGATAATACCCGTGTCTCTTCAATGACGGCTATGCATAACAGACCTGACATCGGCGCTGTTTTGCGCATTTATACTTCTGTTGCAACTGTTTATGGCATGATTTCAGGCTTAAGCATTCCGGTTCCTGTGCAGAATGGACAGGCAGGCGAAGAAGTATGGATTGCCGAGGTGGAGCTGGTTGGTGAGTTACAGGAAAACGCGGACCGGACAGAGAAAGAGTTTGGGCGAGGTGTATCCATTTACCCCTGTCTCGGAGATCTGGCTTATGTGGCCACACTTGAAGATCTTGAACTTGTATATGATACAAATACTGATAGCTCAATATCAATCGGGCATATCACTCAGGCTCCGACAATACCTGCCATGGTTCGGGTTAATGATCTGCTTGGAAAACATTTTGCAATACTTGGTACGACCGGTACGGGTAAATCCTGTGCGGTAGCGCTGGTGCTTCAGAAGATTTTGCAACATAATCCACTCGGGCATATTGTTCTGCTAGATCCGCATGATGAATACTCGGCTGCTTTTCCCAACAATGCAGAAATTATACGACCATCAGACCTGCACCTGCCCTACTGGTTTTTTACCTTTGAGGAGATCGTAGAAGTTCTTGTCGGAAGCAAGGCTGGCAGAGAAACTGAAGTGGAAATTCTGGCGGAACTTATTCCCATGGCAAAAATGCGCTTCAGCAGCAGGGAAAACAAACAGCAGGCCAGCCTCCGCAAGGGTGGAGAGGCGGTTACGCATTCTGTTGATTCTCCTGTTCCATACCGGGTTACTGATCTGGTTAAACTTCTTGATGAGCGTATGGGCAAGCTTGATCATAAAAGGGATGTATGGGCACATAAACAACTAAAATACCGGCTGGAAGCCCTTATGCAGGATCCACGATATGCATTTATGTTTGGCAGTAATACGGTGCAGGATCATATGTCAGACGTGCTTGGCCGGATCTTTAGAATACCAGTAAATGACAAACCGATTTCGATACTCCATCTTAGTGGTCTTCCTTCAGAAATTGTCAATGTCGTTGTTTCTGTTTTATGCCGGATGACATTTGACCTTGGGTTATGGAGTAATGGTGCAATTCCCATTACACTGATCTGTGAAGAGGCTCACAGGTATATACCAACAGATCCAAGTCTGGGTTTCGAACCAACCAGGCGGTCTATAGCCCGCATTGCGAAAGAGGGCAGAAAATATGGAGTTTCTCTCTGTATTGTGAGCCAGAGACCATCAGAACTTGACCAGACTATTTTATCTCAATGCAATACGGTTTTTGCAATGAGAATGTCGAATGAAAAAGATCAGAATATTGTTTCTGCAGCTATTTCTGATGCAGGGGCCGGTATGCTTGAGTTTCTGCCTTCACTGGGCAACAGAGAAGTAATTGCATTTGGTGATGGTATGCCATTTCCTGCCCGATTGCGATTAAACAAACTTTCAGAAGATGAGATGCCTCGTGGATGTACAGCACTCTTTACTGAAAAGTGGAAACAGGAAGCGGGCAATACTGAAATGCTGACGGATGTTGTTGAACGCTGGAGAACCTCAGGTTCCATGTATATCGGATCAACAATGAATGCAGACAGTGTGAACCAGCGGCTGGTTGACCTCGGACCTGAATACAGAGGGCGGGGGCCGACAACACCATTTCCAAAAGATAAATCGGAGTAATGAGGATGTCAGAGAACGGTTTTCTTAATAATGCATTTACCACAATGACAAGGTGTGTAATGGAAATTGCTATCCTGACATCTGAAGTTATTGATTGTCTGTGTGATGGGAAGGTCTATGATTTCAGCATATCCAGACATATAGATAGAATTTTATAAATGCTGTAAAGGCAATTTTTATAATCATGATTACCATGTATTAAAATGTTTTTGCTAGAATGAGCACTGAGTAAAAATTGTATTGAGTTTTGGCAGGGGCAATGGAAGGCAATGACAAGGGAATTAAGTGACCTAGACGCACTTATAAACCTGGCGAAAGAGCCTTCCAGTGAGAAGCGCCGGGAATTATTACGACAGATCACAGATATATTTCTGGTTGATCCCTCCAAGCATAGTGAATCTGAAACAGATAACTTTGACGATATCATGCTCCAGCTGTCCTATGACCTGGAAGTCGAAGTCAGAGAAGAGCTGTCTCAACGACTTGCAACCAATGAACATGCACCTCAGAAGCTTATGCGGACTTTTGCATCTGATGTTATGAGCGTTGCGGAAACGGTTCTGAAAAACAGCCCGGTCCTGACTCAGCAGGATCTCATCGAAATTGCCAAGGAAAAGAGTCAGGAATATCTTCTGGCAATTACGCGAAGAGATGATATCGGTGAGCAGTTATCGGACGCACTGGTTGAGAATGGTGATGATGATACAGTTGTCAGCCTGCTTAACAACTATAGTGCAAAGATTGGTGAAGATACTTCAAAGAAGGTTGCTACCAGAGCGCAGACATCTGAAAAACTGCAAAAACCAATGATTGACCGTCCGGATGTTCACAAGGATGTTCTGACCGGTCTGTACAAATTTGTAGCGAACGAACTGCAGCAATCCATTCTAACCAAATGTAATGTTGACGAGCGGGAAGTTCTTGAACCTGCCCTGAAGAAAATTACGGATGAATTCAATACCAGCTTTGAAGAAGTGCAGGAAAAAGTTGATGAACTCGCAGCTAAAGGCAAGCTGACGGAAGGAAAAATGATCAGCTTCCTGAATATGCATAAAGGTGTTGAATTTCTCTTTGCGCTGGCCAAACTGGCGGATGTTCGGGTTGATGCGGCAAAACGGATTATCAGTGATATGACGGGCAAGTCTCTGATTGTAGTTTGCAAGGCAAATAATTTCAGCACAGCAACGTTCAAGACAATTGCCATGTCTCCACTGGTAAAACTTGCTGAGCACCCGAGTGATATGGTTCCGCTTATTGCGGCCTATAACCGTTTCAGTATTGTCGATGCTCAACGTGTTATGAGATTCTGGCGTACGCGCCAACATGCCATAAACAGCGAGAATGGTATTGAAGGTTAACAGGTGCCGGGCTGGTACCCTGATAGAGGTATCCGGTTATAGATGGACCTGTTTCAGCGTTATTCACACACAACATTGATACGACCTGCTCTCCCTGCAACTTCCTGAAAAAAGCACAAAATATCAAAAACTCCGATGATGAATGTTCTATACCAGAACATATCGGAGGTAAGTCAAATGGAAGACAAATTCAGAGAAATATGGGAAACTTATACAAGTTCCTGGAAAAGCGCAGATAATGCTGAAAAGCAGGAACTGTACAGACAGTCCCTTGATGATAACTGCACCTACACCGACCCGCTAACCAGCACTCAGGGTTGGGATCAGCTTCTTGATTATATGAATGAGTTTCACAAGCAAATTCCGGGAGGATATTTTGAAACGACATATTTTCTCACCCACCACAATCGAAGCATTGCACAATGGAATATGAAAAGTGGTGATGGTACCATACTTGGTACAGGAATAAGCTATGGCCAGTATAATGATGCAGGTAAACTGACAGCCATGGTGGGTTTTTACGAAACTCCTGAAGCCAGTTAAGCTCAGGACGATATGGGTTTTAAATGAAGTATCTTGAAAATATTCAGAGGGGCGTCGATTTTATTGAGGAGCGTCTGGATCAGTCTATAGAAATCAAACTGGTTGCCCGACAATCAGGTATGAGCCAATGGCACTTCCAGAGAGCCTTTAAAGCCCTGACCGGAGAAACATTGAAAACCTATATCAGATCAAGAAGACTAAGTAATTCCCTGCAAAAGCTGCTGAACAGAGACCTGAGAATTATAGAGATCGCTCTGGATGCCGGTTTTGAGTCCCAGGAAGCTTATACAAGGGCTTTCAAAAAGGCCTTTTCAATGACGCCCGGTGAATTCCGGGCGATCGGCGAAAAACATTTGTTTCTAAGGAAGGTTCAATTTGATGAGGAATATTTAAGCCATATCAATACCAGCCTCAGTCTGACCCCTGAAATTATCGAATTAAAAGAGCGCATATTTATCGGGGCCAAGACTACATATTACGGAGTTGAATCTGATAAAAACAATGTTGCTGAAAAACTTCCCGGCCTGTGGGAAGACTTCCTGCCCCGTCTGGAAGAAATACCAAATACTATTCCCGGTGCCAGCTATGGCATTATCAGTGAAACTGAAGGCGCATCGGATGAACTCAATTACCATGCGGCAACAGAAGTTACAAACGCATACAATATTCCTGAAGGTCTTGAGGTCATAGAACTCCCCGCTCAGAAATATGCAAAATTTGCACATAAGGGGGAAGTGAAAAAACTGGATATGACGGTTAACTACATCTATTCAACCTGGCTCGCAGCATCGGATTACAGCTATGCAAATGCAGCAGATATGGAAGTCTATGGCCCGGAATACCATCCGACTTCGGATCAGTCGGTGATTTACTATTGTGTTCCTGTGGTGTAGTTTTTTCTTTCTTACAGGTCAGAGTTAATCAGACCGTAACGCGCTCTGGAGTTTACAAATCCCTCACACTATCCAGCCATTCCTTTATCCGTTTTTCAGGGTCCGGATTTGCTATAATATCTGTTACGACTGCTATGGAATCGGCTCCTGCATTCCATACGGCATTGGAGCGCTCTAATGTTATTCCTCCAATTGCAACCAGTGGGCAGGAAATTCTGCTTTTCCATTCGGACAGCCTGTCGAGCCCCTGAGGGGACCATTTCATTTTTTTGAGAGTTGTTTCGTATACTGGACCAAGAGCTATATATTCAGGATCTGCAGCGATGGCTATGTCCAGTTCCTCGTGACTGTGCGAGGACAGGCCGAGTTTCAGCCCTGCTGCTTTTATGGTGGGGAGGTCTGCAGCTTCCAGATCCTCCTGTCCAAGATGAATATAGTCTGCACCAAGCTGTATAGCCTCCTGCCAGTAATCATTGACTATCAGCTGGCAGTCATGGTCGCGGCACAGTTTCAGGCTTTGTTCTATCTGCTGCAGGATTTCAGCCTGATCAGCGTCTTTTAACCTTAGCTGAATGGTCTTGATGCCAGCAGGAACTATGCGGGCCAACCAGGGGTAATCCGGGACGATGGGGTAAAATTTGTGTAGCATCATGTAAAATCCGAAAATGGTGTTCCTGCGACGGGTGTAGAGGGTGCTGCCATATCCCGTGGTTGCATCAGGCCAGCATTATAGCCCTGAAGTCCAGCTTCAATTGCTTTGGAAAACGCTGAAGCCATCAGAACCGGATCTGCTGCCTTTGCAACAGCGGTATTCAGAAGAATAGCATCATAGCCCAGCTCCATGGCTTCAGCTGCATGAGATGGAGCGCCTATGCCAGCATCAACGATAAGGGGGATATCCGGGAAGTAAGCCCGCAAACTTCTCAGGCCATAAGTATTATTAAGTCCTTTTCCTGACCCGATAGGAGCACCCCAGGGCATAAGAACCTGACAGCCTGCAGCAAGCAGACGCTCTGCAACTCCCAAATCCTCAGTCATATATGGAAAAACCTGAAAGCCCTGACTGTTCAGTTCTTTGGCTGCCTCTACAAGCCCAAAAACTTCCGGCTGCAGGGTATCGTCATTGGCTATGACCTCGAGCTTTATCCATGGAGTATCAAAGATTTCCCTTGCCATCTGAGCAGTCGTAACGGCTTCTTTTACCGTTCGGCATCCGGCGGTATTGGGAAGTACTTTAACACCCAGCTCGCGTATCAGATCAAAAAAACGTTGCCCACTTTGTTCCCCGACAGTTTCCCTACGCAGGGAAACAGTAACGATTTCCGAGCTACTGGCCTCTATGGACTGGCGCAGAATATCCGGAGAGGGATATTGCGCTGTCCCAAGAAGAAGGCGGGACTTTATCTCAGTTCCATACAGAGCCAGAGTTTTTGAATTTGTGGACATGCTCTTATTATCCTCCCTGTCGCGGAGACAGGATTTCTATTTTGTCATTCAGGCTAATTTTAGCGTCTTCCCTTGAAGTTCTGGGAATAAATGCTCCGTTGAGGGCTGTAGCAACCTTACTTCCCTCATAACCAAGGGCAATGCAAAGCTGTTCCAGGTTAACTGCCTCAGTTTCAAAGGGGGATCCATTCAGAATGATATTCAAGTCTACTCTCCCGAACAGGATATTAGGGTCAGGACCTGCAAATTTGGCCATTTCTCCCTTCTTATAAGGGCTAAACCCCTTCCGCAGCAAGCGCCAACATGATGAGCACGTGATATGATTATTGAAAAAAACAATATTACATACGGACTTACAACATTTTTTTCAATTTTCTGCGACTGAATATCTTATAACGTCCGTATCTATAATCAGGGGTTGTTGTGCTAGAGTTATTCACTGTCTATCAGCGTCCACAACACGTTGTTAGCCCAACAACCCTTCCTCCCCAATATTCTGTGCAGAATTTATGCAAATTCCGGATGCGGTAATATCCCTTCACAAGCTCCTGAATTCACAAATATTCAGCTAATATCAACGATTACCGCTCATATCAGGCTATATAATCTCTGCTGATTATATGCTGAAACATGTCAAGCTTTGGACATTAATATATGACAGATATACTGGCTGTAGTTGTATGGAAGAACTTATTTCCTATATCCAAGAAATTACGGGAAAACTGTATCAGCACTTGGACACCTGCGAATAAGTCTGCCATATAATTCAGCTAACATGTTTTTCTGTTTACAACACAACAGCCTAATAAAAACACACAGCACTTCTAAGCACATATCTTATAACTGCAGATCTTGGTGGGAGCTCAGGGACTATGGCGCGACACGTTTACTTTTTTTTACTATCAATCTTTCTTATCTTTTCTTTTTCATCAGTCAGTTATTCTGAACAGGTAAAGGAAAATGTAGTTTTTCAACATAGCGGTTTGTCATATGAAACCCGCTTATTTTCAGATCAACTGAAAGCTATAAAACTTAAAGCAGGGGTCACCCGTGAGAAACTTCTGACGCGTATTTCAGATTCCACAAAAAAAGAATATCATCTGGATACAATTGAAGCTCTGAAACAGCTGCTTGTGCTGGACGCAAAAAATTCAGAGACCTGGCTGAGATTATCTGAAGCCTACTTCAGGGCAATTCCTGAAAAAGGCAGCAGGCGCTATGACCTGCAGCAAAAGGCGAGTGTAACAGCTTATCAGGCTTATCTCCTTGCAAAGAATAACAAAGACAAGGCATCAGCACTTGCGCAGCTTGGTAAAGCTCTTGAAAAAAGATCCTATTGGCGCCCTGCCCTGAATGCATTGAAAACCAGCCTCTATCTTAATGAAAACAGGGAAGTTCGTGAGCAATATGATGCTCTTAGAGCTGTACGAGGATTTAGAATTACCAATTATCAGGTTGATTCAGAAACAGAAAACCCCAGATTGTGTGTTCAGTTTTCCGAACGTCTGCAATATGGTGAAATAGACTTTGCCAAGTTTGTTACTGTAAATGGCAAGGCTCCAGCCGGAGCTGTGGCTGAAAACAGGCAGCTTTGTGTAGAAGGCCTGAAACATGGCAAACGCTTTGTCGTGAGGGTACGTGAAGGACTTCCTTCTTCTGTAAATGAAAACCTCCTTAAAAGTTCAGACCTGACAGTTTATGTGCGTGACAGACAACCTGCTGTTCGTTTCAGTGCAAAGGGCTATGTGCTTCCCAAAACAGGCCAAAACGGTATCCCGCTTATTACGATTAATGCCGATAAGGTTGCGGTGGAAATATTCCGAGTTGGAGACAGAGCTCTTAGTCAAACTGTCATGGAAAACTACATGACAAAGAGCTACAATAAATATTCGATTGATCAGCTTGAGCAGAACCTTGGACAAAAGATCTGGTCTGGCGAAATGGCGGTAAAATCCAAACTTAACAAGGATGTAACCACTGCTATTCCTGTGACTAAAGCTATCAAGGATATAAAACCGGGCTTCTATGTCGTGTACGCATGGACAAAGAACAGTGCCAATGAAAGATCAAGAATACGGGCATCACAATGGTTTGTTGTATCAGATATTGGCCTTGCAACACTTTCCGGTGATGGCGGATTACATGCCTTTGTACGTTCATTGACAACAGCGGCTCCAATTGCCGGTGCCAAGGTTCGCCTGATTGCACGGAATAATGAAATTCTGGGTACAGCCAAAACAGATGCAAATGGTCACGTTAAATTTGAAAAGGGACTTATAAAAGGTGAAGGCTCGCAGTCACCACACCTGATTATTGCAGAAAGAAGTGTGGGTGATTATGCATTTCTTGATGTTACCACCTCTTCTTTTGACCTGACAGACAGAGGCGTTTCCGGCCGGGCAACTCCGGGGCCACTGGATGCATATATCTTTACTGAGCGCGGCGTATACCGCACAGGTGAAGAAGTTTATTTAACAGCTTTGCTTCGTGATAAAGCCGGACGAGCAGTTCCCAAGATTCCTTTAACTCTTGTTATCAATCGCCCTGATGGTGTTGAATTTAAACGCTCAGTCCTTCAGGATGAAGGCGATGGTGGTCGCAGCCACATTCTTTCCCTGCCGGATAATGCAAGTTCTGGCCGCTGGGGTGCCAAACTGTACGCGGACCCCAAGGGTAAAGCTATCGGGTTTGTTTCTTTTCTGGTTGAAGACTATACGCCTCAAAGAATGGAACTTGATCTTAAAGCAGCAAACACGGTGATTAATCAGGTTGAGCCAGTTTCAATCTCTGCTAAAGGCCGGTATCTGTATGGTGCTCCAACTTCAAACATGTTCATCAATGGTGAGATTCTTGTAAGGGAAAACCGGAAAGGCCTGAAGCAGTATAAGGGTTACAGCTTTGGTGTTTATGACGAGAAGTTTCTTAACATCAATAAAGAAATAACTAACCTGCCCAAAACTGATGCAGAAGGTGCTGCGGAGCTTAAAACAAGGCTTCCCAAAATTCCTGATACCAACAAGCTTCTTGAAGCACAGTTTACTATCAGACTGCTTGAAGATGGTGGCCGCAGTTTAACCAAGCAGATTTCCTTTGATGTTAAACCCAGCAAAACGCTGATTGGTATCAAGCCGCTATTTGGCAGCAGTCATGTCGGAGAAGGTGAAACAGCTGAATTTGATGTTATTGCAGTGGCTCCTGACGGATCTCAGGCAGAAGCCAAGGGACTGAAATGGGAACTTCTGAAAATCGAACGTCGATACCAGTGGTTTGCTGACGGTAACGGCTACTGGAATTACAAAACAATAACCTATACCCGCAAGGTTGCTAACGGCGAGATTGATGCTACAGCCAATGCTGCAGCCCGTATCTCAAAGAAGCTCGGATGGGGACAGTACAGGCTGGATATCTCATCGGCTGATGATAATGGAGCTCAAAGCAGCTATCAGTTTAACTCTGGCTGGTATTCTTCGGAAAATACGTACAGGCCTGACAATCTTGAAATTGCGCTGGACAAGAAAACCTATAAAGCCGGTGAAAAGCTTACTGTAAGTCTTTCTCCTAAACATGATGGCAAGGCGCTTGTTGCGGTTATTGAAGATCATGTTCTGGCGATGAAGACTGTTGATGTCAGTAAATCCGGTACGAAGGTGGAATTTGAAGTTGGTAAAGACTGGGGTGCCGGTGCTTATGTGACTGCCATGTTCTACCGTCCGCTAGACGAGAAGGCGCGCAGAATGCCGACCCGTTCGATCGGAATTGCATGGCTGAAGCCGGACCTTGAGGAAAAGAAACTCAAAATCTCAATGAATGTTCCGGAGAAAATCAAACCGAATTCACAGTTTGATATTCCAGTCAAGATTGATGGTCTTAAAGAAGGTGATGAAGCGAAGGTTGTTATAGCCGCTGTTGATGTGGGAATTCTGAACCTTACTCGCTATAAGTCACCTAAACCCAACGAGTGGTATTATGGCCAGCGTCTGCTGGGGACCGAGTTCCGTGACCTTTACGGCAAGCTGATCAATGGTATGGAAGCTGCTTCTGGTGATATCAGATCCGGTGGTGGTGCCGGGGGCGGTACTTTTGGTGCTCCCTCTGCCAGAAATGTTGAACCAGTTGCCCTATACTCCGGTATCGTTCTGGTCGGCAAAGACGGTACAGCCAATGTCAAATTTGATATGCCTGCATTTGACGGGACGGTCAGATTGATGGCGGTTGCATGGAATGCCAACCAGCTTGGTAATGCGGAAAAGGATGTTATCGTCAGAGACCCGGTTGTTGTTATTGGTACAGCACCGAAGTTCCTGACTTATGGTGACAAATCCAGCCTGCATTTCAGTCTTGATAATGTTGAAGGTCCTGCTGGTGAGTACAGCTATGAAGTTACCGGCACCGAGACTGTCAATATTGAAGGCGGTTCCGCGAAGGTTGCCATGGCAGCAAAAGAACGCAAGCAGTTCTCTGTACCTGTCAGTGCGACCGGATATGGTGGTACAAAGCTTACTTTGAAAGTTGCCGGGCCTGATGGCTTTGCTCTTAGCAGAGACTTCAAGTTTAACATTAATCCTGCAGCGCCAAATATCACGCGTCGCCTGATCAGCAAGCTTCCTGAAAATGGTGGCAAGCTTAGTGTGACCAAGGATGTGGCTGAGGGACTTATTCCGGAGACTGTGAAAGTCAGTGTGAATGTTGACAAGAACCTTGCTCTTGATGTTCCAGGACTGTTGCTGGCGCTTGACCGCTACCCTTATGGATGTGCCGAGCAAACGACCAGTCGTGCACTGCCGCTGCTTTATCTTTCCAAGGTTGCGGAAACTGCTGGTGTCGCTGGTGTTAAAGATGCCAAGGAGCGTATTAACAAGGCTATTATACGTCTTGCGGGTATGCAGTCTTCAAACGGTTCGTTTGGTCTGTGGTCACCTTACAGTGGTGGAAACACATGGCTGACAGCATATATTGCGGACTTCCTTACGAGAGCCAAAGAGCAGGGTTATAAAATGCCTGCAGGTGTTTTTGAGAATGCTCTGGATAACCTTCAGAACAGCGTGAACTATGCTTCCGACTTCAAGTCAGGTGGTGAAGGGCTGTCTTATGCACTTTATGTTCTTGCCCGGAACGGACGCGCCAATATCGGAGATCTGAGATATTTTGCTGATGCAAAACTGGATAATTTCTCTACATCTCTGGCGAAGGCTCAGCTTGGTGCATCTCTTGCCATGTATGGTGACAAGGACCGTGCCAATCAGGCTTACCGTGCCGCTTTGAGTTCTGTTGCTCATGGGCTTACCAGCAAGGACTTCAGAGTGGATTATGGCAGTGCATTGCGTGACGGTGCTGCTGCAATTACGCTGATCTCTGAATCCAAGGTTACAGGTACTTCGATTGCTTCATTCTCCAAACTTCTTGAGCAGGCGCGTAACTCGAAGAAGTATACGTCTACCCAGGAGAATGCGTGGATGCTGCTTGCGGCTCATGCATTACAGGATGAGGCAAAAGCCCTGAAGCTTGCTGTAAACGGTACTCCACATGATGGCAGCCTGAAGAAAGTTCTTTCCAGTGAAGAGCTTGCCAAGGGTGAATATCTTGTAACGAACCGTGGTGAAGAGGAAATTCAGGCTGCGCTTACTGTTACAGGTCACGGGATTTACCCTGAGCCTGCTGCCAGTGAGGGTTTTTCAATTGTTCGTGAGTACTATACTCTTGATGGCAAGGCTGTGAAACTGGACAAGGTTAAACAGAATGACCGTTTTGTGGTTGTCATCAAGGTTACGGAACTTGAGGCAAGAAAAGGCCGTCTGATTATGGTTGACCGTGTTCCGGCAGGGTTTGAAATCGAGAATCCGAAGCTTGTTGCCGGTAGTGATGTGAAGAAGCTTCCGTGGCTCAGATATGCCAACCAGATTGAATATTCGCAATTCAAGGACGACAGGTTCTATGCGGCATTCAATATGACCCGTTCATACAAGAAAGGTAAGCCTGCTACTATGATGATGGCTTATATGGTTCGCGCGGTTTCTCCGGGAACATATCTCCACCCGGCGGCTACTATTGAAGATATGTACCGTCTGGACAGATTTGCACGGACAGATGCGGGTAAGGTTACGATTGAAAGAAAGTAAGCTTTTCCGATGAACGACATTAAAATGACAGCAGAGGCGGGGACCAGCTCCCCGCCGGATGAAACAGAAACTCCCCTCAAAAAGATGACCATGTGGCGCAAGTTACTGATTGCAGGTATCTGTACCTGCGCGTTTCTGTTGCTTATGTTTGCGGCTGGTATTACCTATGTGGTTTATGACCTTGGGCCGATAAAGCTTGAGAAGAGTAAAGAGCTGTCTGTTGTTGTGCTAGACAGACGGGGCAGATTACTGCGTCCATACACAACCCAGGAGGGGATATGGCGTCTGCCTGTGGAGCTGGAGGATATTGACCCTAAACTGGTCAAGATGCTTCTGACTTATGAGGACAAGCGTTTTTACCAGCATTACGGTGTTGATATTTATGCCCTGCTTCGTGGCGGGTGGCTGATGCTGAAGCATGGCCGGATTATCTCCGGTGGTTCCACGATTACGATGCAGGTTGCGCGCCTTCTTGAGGGGCAGAACAGCCGTTCATTTTATACAAAGATCAAACAGATTGTCAGGGCTGTGCAGCTTGAGCGGCGTTTCGGCAAGAAGGAAATTCTCAAGCTCTATTTTACGCTGGCGCCCTATGGAGGCAATATCGAGGGAGTGCGTGCGGCGACACTTGCCTATTTTGGCAGAGAGCCCAAACGACTTTCTCCCAAAGAAATTGCGCTTCTGATTGCACTGCCACAGGCTCCGAGATCGCGCAGGCTGGACCGGCATCCTGATAATGCCAAAAGAGGCCGCAACTGGGTCATGAAGCAGATGGTTAAAAACCGTGCCCTGTCCAAAGCGGATATGCTGCGAGCAATGAAGGAACCTGTCCCGGCGAGACGGCTTGATTTTCCCATGCATGCAGCTCACCTGGCCGATACGATTATAGAGAAAAATCCGAAAGCACAAATCCATAGATTAACGATTGACCGGGAACTGCAGGACAGTCTGGAGAAACTGGTTATTGAACATGCAGGGCGTGCCGGGCCGAAACTTTCGGCGTCCCTGCTTGTGGCAGATCACAAGACGGGTAATATTCTTGCCTATATCGGGTCTCCCGGTTACCTGAATTCCGAGCGTTTCGGATCTCTTGATATGATACAGGCTGTGCGCTCTCCGGGGTCTGCGCTGAAGCCTTTTATTTATGGCTTTGCATTTGAGCGCGGGCTGGCACATCCCGAGACCATGATTGAAGATGCTCCTATTCGTTATGGCGAGTACGCACCGGAGAATTTTGACAAGGTTTTTCGCGGAACCCTAAGTATGAGGCAGGCATTGCAGGTTTCGCTCAACACGCCTGTAGTGAAACTTCTGGCGGAACTCGGGCCATCAAGACTGGCTTCCAAGTTCAAGGTTGCCGGACTGAAAACGAAAATACCACGTAACCTTTCAATTGCTCTTGGCGGTGTTGGTATCAAGCTGCAGGATATGGCACAGCTTTATACGGCTTTGCCGCGAGGGGGGCGTCCGGTTACACTTCGCTATCAGAATGAGGAACAGGAAGTTTATATTCCTGCAAATTCCCCGCCGCTGTTATCTGAAACTGCGAGCTGGTATGTTACGGATATATTGCGCGGCGTGCGGCCTCCGAAAAATTCCAAGGGTGGCGAGATTGCATTCAAGACGGGGACATCTTACGGAAACCGGGATGCCTGGTCGGTTGGCTATGATGGACGGCATATTGTTGCAGCATGGCTTGGACGACCGGATAATACGGCAACGCCGGGGCTGGCGGGACTAAAATCTGCTGCTCCTTTGCTGTTTGATGCGTTTCAGCGTATCAGCCCGAAACGTGTTCCGTTTAAAGGCAAGCCACCATCTGCTCTGCTTGCGCAGAATTCGCAGCTCCCTCCTCCCCTGCAGGATTTTGACAAGCGCATGGAGAATACGGGAAGACGGCAGGCCGGAGCGAATGTTGTTCGCATCACGTTTCCGCCCAATGAATCGCAGCTTGAGCTCCTAAAGGATGAGAATGGCGGGAAGCTTCCGATTGCATTAAAAGCACAGGGTGGCGCGCTGCCTCTGACCTGGCTTGTTGATGGCAAGCCTATTCAATCCAGAGTTAACAAACGGGAAGCCTTCTGGCATCCGGACGGGCTTGGTTTTGTAAAACTGTCAGTTGTAGATGCCAATGGCAAGGTTGACCGGATTGATATCAGGGTTATTGAATAAAGGTCCGAAGCAGGAAGGATATTTTGTGAAGCGATCTTTTTGTTATATCAGGTTCTGGTTATTGCCTGCTTTGTTGATGACTGTCTCACCTGCTTTACATGCTGAAGAGGATGATGCCCGCAAAATGCTGATTGCCAGAATACAGGCAACTGCTGCTGCAAACTGGTTCGGCAAAAACTGTGAAGGACTTATTCGTACAGATATTCATGAAGAGACTTTAGTGTCATCACCTGCTGACAAACAACTTGCCACCAAAACCTATCAGGATATCGTGGCAGGCCTTACTCAGAAATGGAAAACAATCTCAGAAAAAGAGCTTGAGCATGTCTGCCTGAAGTCCCTGATATTATTCGGACCAAAGGGAACGCAAATGCCGGGGCTGCTTTCTGCTACTCCCGAGTTGCAGGAAAAACTGCCGATTGATACACGCAAGCTTTTGGGGTTTTGAGTGATTGAGTGGGGGGGGACCTTATCCCTTCACCAGTCACCCCCATCCCCCACTTCGTGGGTACTTCCTCCGTCAAGGGGGAAGAGGGAATATGCCTTTAAATCAATTCTCTAACATCACGATCTTCTTCCTTCCCCCTTGACGGGGGAAGTCCCGAAGCGTAGCGCAGGGGAAGGGGGTGACGGCGGCATAGGGTGGCTCTGCCGGATCTGTTACGATGCCCATAGTGCACGGCAGTATTAATACCGCATTCCGCCGCTGTTCCGGGATGCGCGTCGTTCGACATAGAGAATTCTTTTTTCAAATGCGTCCTGTTTGCTGGCTTCCTGACCGAGACGCACTGCTGTTTCATCATCGAGGGTATCGCTCAGCTTTACATAATTGAGGAGCGAATTGCCCGGGTAGGAAATAATCCAGACGGCATAATCGGGGTTCAGGTATACCGAAGGTTCGTCATCAATGTCCTCCGGAGGAGGAAAGTTAAGAGCGTCCAAGGCATTCCAGGCGATCTGTTCCGGTGGAGTATATTCATCCTCGCATAGTACGAGAGTTCCCCTGCTGCATACGACCCAGCTCATTTCTGTGCCGTGCAGAATGTTCTGCCAGACTTCTACGGGGTTATCCGAAACAACGATATGGGAGGCCAGATGTTGTAACTGGTCCTGATCGTAGCGAGGTGTTTTGGCCTGTCTTCTGCCGAAAGGGCTACCCCGCATAGATATGATGCTCACTAACAGCAGTAATATCATGGCGACTGAAGCGAATGAGAAGGTGATTAACCTGTTCTTCAGGTGCCTTCTGCCTATGTTAATTGTGAGTTGTCCGGAGGTGGTTGTCAGGATTTTCAGTTTGGGGTTCCCCAGATTTCCATAAAAGAGATAATCGAAGGTCTGGCTTTGCAGTGACCCCAGTTTTGGACGAACGATGATCTGGCATAACACTACAAGCTGTAGAGGTTTTCTGCACTCTGCTCCTGCGAATTCATACTTTTTGGCATTATATAAAGTTTCTCCACGCATCTGATAGTCGCGAAAAAGGTCTGGCGATAAAAGTAAAGCCAGGGCAATGGTACCAACCAAAAAAAATGAACTTGCGAAAAGCGATAAATATCTCATCTATTTATATGTAAACCATCCCCTCTCACCCAGTGTTTGCCTAATTCAGTGGAAACAACGCACTATGACGATAAATGTGGCTACAATATAAGCAGTTTTCAGATGAGATGGCATCTGGTTCAAGATGAGACTTAGGGCGATTAGACTTTTGGCGAAAAATGCAATTTCACAGATTACTGTGCAATGGCCTTACCTTCTCCAATTCTCTTTCTTTGAGGCCCGAACAGACAGGTTATTCCAAGGATCAGCCCCGAGACAGTTGCGACCATTCCCGCAGCACTGACAGCGTGATCAGCTCCCAGTAGCATAGGACCATAACCAGCAACAAGATATCCCAATATGGCAGAAATCACAGCAAAGAAAATGCTCCAGCCAATCTGGCGGGGCAGACGGTTTGTCATCAACCGGGCCGCAGCAGGGGGGCAAATGAACATTGCGATAACGATAATCGAACCGACGGCATCGAATGCTGATACGGCAGCTATCGCAACCACGACAACCAGAGCAAAGCTTACGAGGCCGTTTCTAATACCGACAGCTTCGGCAAAAGAGGGATCAAATGTTGATATGGTCAAAGGACGCCAACATATAAACAAAAACAGAGAAACGAGGATTAAGACAATAGCAAGCCGCCATAACTGAGGAGGCATTTCAGACAGGGCTTTCAGGTCGAGAAGAGAGTGCCACCCTTCTGCAGAAAACCAGATGAGGCTTTCAAGGTTACCGTGGAGAGCATGTTCCACATCAATGTGAACCCCGCTTGTATCGGATTGCTCCAGCACAAGAACACCAGCGGCAAACATTGTGGTGAAGATTACACCCATGGCTGCTCCGGGTTCTATTTTTCCGACCCGCCTTGTCAGTTCAATTAACAGTACTGCAAGAACGGATGCGCAGGCTGCTCCCAGCATCATTGGCCAGGCTGATATGGTTCCGGTAAGCAGAAATGCCAGCACGATGCCAGGCAGGACAACATGGCTTATTGCGTCGCCTATCAGGGCCTGTCTGCGCAGCAGGAGAAAGTTTCCAGGCAATGCGCAGGCAACAGAGGCAAGAATACCTATCACTATCGGGGTCAGACTGAGCTGCACAAATTCGGTTCCCATGAGTTTATACCTCTGAGCCTGTTGCCATATTGCTGATCATTATCCGGGAACTCCTACAGGTTCCCCAATCTGCCTGTCCAGATCAGCTATTTCATCAGGGGTTAAAACATTTTCGATCGGGGTTAATCCGTCATAGCTCGTCATAACGGTTTCGCTTTCATTCACCCGGCGCGCCAGTTCCCAGCGTTTTTCATCCCGCAAGGCTTTCGCTGCTGCACCACGTCCATTAATAGTAGCAACGCCATCCCGGCGTATATAACCTGCCCTGCGCAATACTGATAAAGTCAGACGGTCATAGATACGCTCTTCCCGGGCCAGAGCCAGCAAGCCTTGCCTCAAATGCACTCTATGCTGAAAACGCCAGTTACGCAGAGCCGATGCCAATACACCTCTGACAGGTGAGAAGAGCAGTGAAATAACAAAGGCTACGAAGCTTATCAGTACGATAATAGGCCCGGTTGGCAATTTTTCAGCAGCCGTTGACAAGGCTGCACCAACATAACCGGAACAGCCTCCGATTATTGCTGCAATCAATATCAGGTGGTCGGTTCTGTTTGTCCAGAAGCGGGCTGCTACGGACGGGATTATCAGCATGGCAACAATCAGGATAAGGCCGACTATTTTTAATCCTATTACGGTAACAATCAATGCCAGTCCCATCATAGCCAGATCAGTTCGGCGAATGTCAATGCCAGTTGTTACGGCATATTCAGGGTCAAAGGCTGCCAGCGTCATGGGGCGCCTGAGAACGAAGACAAGTATTGCTGCTATTGCTCCGGACAGCGCTATAATCAGGGCTTCATTGAACAACATGCCTGCGGTTGAACCCAGCAGAAAGCTTGAAAGACCAGCCTGCTGACCGGATGACATAGTCTGTATTATTGTGAGGAGGACTATCCCGAAGCCAAAAAATACGGATAAAACTGCTCCGATAGCCGCGTCTTCTGAAAGTCTGGTTTTCCTGGCTACCCACTCAACCAGCAACAAACCAATCCAGGCTGATGCTGCAGATCCCAGAAGCAGTCCGGGAAGATAGCGGCCACTACCGCCGAAAGCGACCATGACTATAAAGGCGATACCCACTCCAGGCAAAGTGGCATGGGCAACAGCGTCACTTACAAGAGCACGCTTGCGAAGAAAGATGAAAGTTCCAACACCACCAGCAGAGAACCCCAGGAGAGCAGCACCAATAGCGACCAGAGCCGAATTGTATCCGGCCTGTAATGTCAGGGCATCCAGAAATATGTGTAGCATTGAAAATGCCAGCTCCTGCTGTAATTCGCTGTTTACCTAAGCGGAACCGAGTTTCAGCTCATCGATATGAGTAGCAGCCAAACGACCACCATATGTTGACTGAAGATTCTCAGCATTGAATGTTGTCTCTACCGGTCCATCAGCTATTTTCTGCACATTGATAAAGAGCACATGGTCGAAATATTCCCGTACAGTGGACAGGTCATGATGGACACATACGACTGTTCGTTTTTCAGCTTTCAGGTCCTTCAATACACCAACGATTGCACGTTCTGTTGCTGCATCAACGCCAGCAAAGGGTTCATCCAGAAGATAGAGATCTGCATTCTGAGCAAGGGCACGAGCCAGAAATACGCGCTGCTGCTGGCCTCCGGAAAGCTGACCTATCTGGCGGTTTGCAAAGTCTGCCATGGATACGCGATCAAGACATTCCAGTACTTTTTTGTGCTGTTTTGCTCCGGCGAACCTGAAGAAGCCCATTTCACGGTAGAGCCCCATCATGACAACATCAACAACGCGGGCGGGGAAGTCCCAGTCAACACTTGCACGCTGCGGGACATAGGCTATTCTGTTTCGAGCTTTTTCGAAAGGAGAACCAAAAACGCTAACTTTACCTGACAATCTTGGAACAATGCCCAGAGAAGCCTTAATCAATGTGGATTTACCAGCACCATTAGGGCCAATAATCGCGACCATTTTTTCTGCAGGTATATTAAAGTCTACTGAAAAGATAGCAGGCTTCTCTCCATATGATACCGTAAGGCCCTGAATCGCCATAGAGCTGTTTTCATCAAGAGACGGGGAAATTACGCCGTTTTCTGCGATTAATTCCAGTTGAGACATATAGCAGACCTCCTATCGAACAACTGTTTAAATTCAGCTTCCTGCATGCAGTCTATTACTCATACCGCGCTCAGGTGCCTGACCACCCAAAGCACGAGTGATTGTCGTGATATTGTGATCAATCATACCTATATATGTACCTTCGTAAGTGCCCTGTTTGCCCATTGCATCCGAGTAAAGTTCTCCGCCTATCATTACTTTATGGTCTCTGGCAGCGGCGCCTTCAATAAGGGCCTTTATATTTCTGTCAGCCACAGAGGTTTCAATAAATACGGCTGATATTTTTCTCTGCACAAGCTTCGATACCAGGTCTTCAACACGACGCAAACCGGCTTCACTCTCGGTGGATATGCC
This sequence comes from Methyloligellaceae bacterium, assembly GCA_050633205.1. GTDB lineage: Bacteria > Pseudomonadota > Alphaproteobacteria > Rhizobiales > CBDHHC01 > CBDHHC01. The sequence continues at coordinate 21,983 of JBOEGA010000005.1, forward strand.
CTGAATGCCAAGTACTTCAAAACCGTAAGCTCTGCCGAAATAATTGAATGCATCGTGTGCTGTTACCAATACACGCTGCTCTTTCGGAACTGTTGAGATGACTTTTTTAGAATAGGCGGTCAATTTTGCTATATCAGCCAGATGTTTTTCAGCATTGGCTTCGTAGGTTACCCTGCCTTCAGGATCATGTTTAATCAGGACTTCTTTTGTAGCAGTAACGACCTTTGACCACAGTTCCGGATTCATCCATACATGCGGATCGTATCGCTTTTTATATGTGTCATGACTTACTAAAAAGCGCTCCGGAAGTGTTTCTGCTATAGCAATCACGTTTTTCTTTTTTGCAAGATTATGAAAAAATTCTTCCATCTGCGCTTCAAGGTAAAGACCATGCCAAAGCACAAGGTCTGCGCGTAACAGCCTGGCTATATCAGAACGGGTTTGACGGTAAGCATGTGGATCAATTCCCGGGCCCATTAAGGCAGTGACATTAACCCGGTCTCCACCAACCTGACGGACAGCATCGCCAATCATACCAGTCGTAGTTACTATTTTTAGTTTCTGAGCAGCATAAGCCTGTGAAAGGCCTGCTCCCAGAAGAGCAATTTGTGCAGTCAACGCGAGAGTTAAGACCATAAATGGAATTGTCCATCGCCTTTGTTGTCGTCGCATTATTTATATCCTATAACGCTTTTAAGAACCATTCCTAACAAGATATATCTATTTTCATATTTTGTCAAGCTAGTTAAGAATGGTTTGCAAGAAACCTATAGGTTCGTTAAAATCAGGCCTGATTATGAATATTATTCAGTATGGCGTGCATTAAGGTAAATCCATCTTTGTACTGATTTTTCACAAAATACGAAAACTACTAACAGCTTTTATGAAAAGAGATACTAAATGAGCAGAGTAAGAGTTTCGCAAGGATCTCCGTTTGAGCAGCAAATTGGCTATTCACGGGCTATCGTTGAGGGAAAGCAGGTTTTTGTCTCGGGAACTACCGGCTTCAATTATGACACTATGGAGATTTCGGAAGATGTAACCGAGCAGACGGACCAATGCCTGAAAAATATCGGATGGGCTCTTGAACAGGCAGGCAGCAGCTTTGAAGACGTTGTCCGTGTTCGATACCTGCTTCCAAATGCAGAGGACTTTGAACCAATCTGGCCTGTTCTGAATAAATATTTTGGTGAAATTCGGCCTGCAGCGACGATGATGGTTGTCGGGTTGCTTGATCCAAAAATGAAAATAGAAATTGAAGTTACAGCCATCAAAAAATGAATGTGAGATAAATTCATTTTTTTCAGAACCGTCCAAACTTGTTTGTAATTTCGCCAAATTTGCCGTAGCTTTATGTCCATTATTAAAATATGAAGCGAATCTAAAAACAGATGGTTGTTCTAAATAAAATATACACGCGCACTGGTGACAAGGGGACTACGGCACTTGGTACCGGAGAGCGTGTTGCAAAAACTGACCTGAGAATTGAGGCTTATGGTACTGTCGATGAGACAAATTCGGTAATCGGCCTTGCGAGATACCACCTCAAGGATGAGATTGAATATCAGCTTGTTGATGATATGCTCGGTCGTATTCAGAATGACATGTTTGATCTGGGGGCGGATCTTTGTATTCCAGACAGAGGTGAAAAGCCTGAATTTGAACCACTAAGAGTGAGTGACGCTCAGGTTAAGCGGCTGGAAGAAGAAATTGATATTCTGAATGCTGATCTTGAACCTCTAAGATCATTTATTTTGCCTGGCGGGTCTGGTGCTGCAACAGCTCTGCATATGGCACGGACAATATCAAGACGGGCAGAACGTTGTATGGTTGCACTTGCCAGTCAGGACAATGAGCCAGTCAGCGAAGCAGCTCTGAAATATATAAATCGACTATCCGACTTTTTCTTTGTTGCCGGCCGTTATGTAAACAAAAAGGGTGAGCAAGATGTGCTCTGGGAGCCCGGTAAAAATCATTAAGCTATAAAAAGGTATGTGCCTGTGTTTATTCCTCTTCATGATAAAAACCCGCTGGACAAGATCCGGTTTCAATATGTTACACTTCTACTCATTCTCGCGAATGTGGTCATATATGTATTCTTTCAGTCTGACCTGATTTACCCGAATAATATTCAGGCGTCTTTTGGTTTTGCACTGGTTCCAAGTGAACTGCATTCTGCAAATAATTTTCTTGATCTGTTTCTAAAGGATGTGAACTTCTTCAGCAGTTCTGATCCGGTTAACTCTGCTCAGACGACACAGAATAATCTTATTGCGAGATCAGGGCTGGCATCTGTCATTATTCCTGAAGGGTGGACACTACTCAGCTATATGTTCCTTCATGCCAGTATCTGGCACCTTCTGGGTAATATGGCCTTTCTCTGGGTATTTGGGGATAATGTTGAAGATGCCATGGGGCATTTCAGATTTTTGATTTTTTATCTGCTTTGCGGTGTCTTTGCCGGGCTGGCACATAGCCTATATAATCCGCTTTCGCAGTCACCTCTTATTGGTGCAAGTGGCGCGGTATCGGGAGTTATAGCTGCTTACCTGATTTTACACCCTAATATTCGTGTCTGGGTCCTTGCATTCTGGCGGATACCATTACCACTGCCTGCAGGGCTGGTGCTTGGTTTCTGGATTGGTATGCAGTTTGTTTTCTTTTACCTGCAGCATACAGGGCAGGTACTCAGCAATACAGCGTGGGTTGCCCATGTTGGTGGCCTGGTTGCGGGGGCAGTTCTTATTGTCTTTATGAAACGCCGTGGCTGGAAGCTCTTTGATTTTCAGCATTGAGCAGACTAAAACTGAATTATATTGAAACCTTCATATGCCTGAAAAGCATGTGGAGGTTTTTTGTTGAATATTGGCCTGCAAAAGATAATCGTGATACGAAATATCATGCCTGATAATACAAAAAACAGTGAAGAAAATATTAGCCAGAAGCCGACCGGCCCTGATGTTATAGCCGGTTTTCTGAAAACCCTGCCAAATAAGCCGGGGGTTTACCGCATGATGGACCTTCACGAGAATGTACTTTATGTGGGGAAGGCCAGAAGCCTGAAGAAAAGGGTTCAGAGCTATACGCGCTTTAATGGGCATACAACCCGCATCAGGCGTATGATTTCAGCCACTGCTCATATGGAATTTGTGACGACTAAAACAGAAGCTGAAGCACTTCTGCTGGAAGCCAATCTAATCAAGAGCCTGAAACCACGTTATAATGTTCTGCTGCGGGATGATAAAAGTTTTCCATATATACTGGTTTCCAAAGAGCATGAAGCTCCACAAATCGTAAAACACCGGGGCAGCAGGAAGAACAAGCCGGGAAATTATTATGGACCGTTTGCGTCAGCAGGTGCTGTGAACCGAACAGTTAATACGCTGCAACGTGGTTTTCTGCTGCGGACCTGCACTGACTCCATTTATGAAGGCAGAACACGGCCCTGCCTGCTTTACCAGATTAAAAGATGTTCCGCACCATGTACCGGAGAGATCAGCCTGCCAGATTATAATGCTCTGGTTGATGAAGCTAACAGCTTTTTGCGTGGCGAAAGTAATGATCTGCGTACCAGACTTCAGGACTCTATGATGGAAGCTTCTGACAGAATGGAGTATGAAAAAGCTGCCGAATACAGAAACCGTCTGGAAGCTCTTTCCCAGATCCAGCAGCATCAGGAAATCAATTCTGAAGGTCTTGAGGAAACTGACATCTTTGCTGCCTATCAGGAAGGTGGGATGACCTGTATTCAGGTATTCTTTTTCAGGATCGGGCAAAACTGGGGGACCAGATCCTATTTTCCAAGAGCTGACAAATCGATTGAAGTTGAAGACGTTCTGGATGCTTTTATTGCCCAGTTTTACAATGATAAACCTATCCCAAAACTTATTCTGCTTTCACATGAAGTCGCCAGTAAGGACTTATTGAAAGAAGCTCTCTGCCAACGAGCCGAGCGTAAAGTTACGATTACGACACCTCAACGGGGCAATAAAAATGAACTGGTTTCACATGCTCTGACCAATGCCAGAGAGGCACTTGGCAGGAAGCTGGCAGAGTCTGCATCTCAGGAAAGACTTCTGGAGGGGATGTCAAAAGTACTGGGACTGGATGAGCCCGCCAAGCGTGTGGAAGTTTATGATAACAGTCATATTCAGGGGGCACATGCTGTTGGCGCCATGATTGTTGCCGGTCCCGAAGGTTTTATGAAAAACCAGTATCGTAAATTTAATATCAAATCGACAGATATAACTCCTGGAGATGATTTCGGAATGATGCGGGAGGTGCTGACCAGGCGCTTTACGCGATTATTGAAAGATCATGGCACGAGAGAAGAAAATTCAATCAAGCACGAAGATGATGACAGTGCTTCTCCCTGGCCGGACCTGTTATTAATCGACGGTGGCAAAGGGCAACTTTCAGCAACTATGGAAGTGCTGGAGGACATTGGCGTATCTGATGTTGCTGTTGTCGGGGTTGCAAAAGGGCCTGACAGAAATGCCGGGCGGGAACATTTTTATTTTCCTGATGGAAAGTCATTTATGCTGGAGCTGAAAGACCCGGTTCTGTATTTCATTCAGAGACTGAGAGATGAGGTACATAGATTCGCTATTGGTACTCATCGTGCCAAGCGTAAACAGGCTATTTCCTCAAACCCTCTGGATGATGTTCCAGGTATTGGTCCTACCCGAAAGCGTTCTCTGCTGCGACATTTCGGTTCTGCAAAGGCTGTCAGCAGGGCCGGGGTTACAGATCTGCAGGCTGTTGATGGCATCAGCCATCAAATTGCCCAAACTATTTACGACCATTTTCATGATAATGATAATTAGCTACAATCGGGTAGCTCTTTATTATATAATATTTTTTTATTTTACATTCCCTATATAATCACAATTTCTCCTAACGTTCCTACGCAGCAAATTTGGCAAAAACCGGATGATGCGTCGATCTCCCTCTCTATATTTTGGTGCAATATGCATCATCTTTTATTTCTGGTTTACAGATCGTGTTTTCGCAAACGTAAACAGGAAAAAAATATATGAAAATTACGACAAAACTTTCCGTTGTCCTTGGTGGACTATCAGTAGCAGCATTTGTTGCCAGCGCAGCTATAGCAGGATCTCCTATGGGAACATGGGAACGCACAAGCAATGGAGCCAACATTGAAGTGTATGAATGCAAGGGCGGCCTTGGCATGAAAGTAACCAAATCACCTACGCCAGCTAAAGTTGGCAAGGTTATTATGTGTGGTGCACAGACTGCTGGTGAGAACAAATGGAAAGGTGATCTGTTAAGCCCGGATGATGGAAAAACATATACCGGCAATGTTACGTTAGTTGATGCAAAAACTCTACAGCTTGAAGGCTGTGCCGGCAAAGCCTGTAAAGGCGAAACATGGACAAAAGTGAAGTAATTTAACTTTTCCCCATGTTGCCCTGAATTCAGGACTCTCATGTTCAGGGTAGCATACTGCGGGCATCTCGCCTCCCGGGATGTCCGCAAGTACTCACTGATTTTTCACTTGGCTGATCCTCAATAGCAATTTAAGTTGTATCAAACAGTCCTCAACTTTAAGGATTCTTATGAAACTTCTGTATTTTGCATGGGTCAGAGAAAAGACAGGAATTAGCTCTGAAGACGTAGAGTTACCTGAGAATATTCAGACTATATCTGACCTGATTGACTGGCTGATAACCAGAGGGCCCGAGTTTGAAGCGGCTTTCTCCAAGCGTGATGTTATCCGCACAGCTATTAACCAGACTCATGTCCAACATGACAGCTCTATCGCCGAGGCCAGAGAAATTGCCTTTTTTCCACCAGTGACAGGAGGATAGTCAATGATCAGGGTTCAACAGGAAGATTTTAATATTGGAGAAGAAATTAGAAACCTGACAGAGGGGCATTATGAGGTCGGAGCTGTTGTTACATTTACAGGCCTTGTCAGGGATATGGCCAAGGGAGAAGCTATCTCTGAAATGGAGCTTGAGCACTATCCGGGTATGACGGAAAAAGAACTTGAGCGAATAGAGCAAATTGCACGGGATCGATGGCCACTAACGGGTACGCTTATTATTCACAGATACGGCAAACTGAAACCCGGCGATAATATTGTTCTGGTTATTACCACTTCAGCACACAGGCAGGCATCCTTTGATAGTGCAGCCTTTTTAATGGATTACCTCAAAACCAATGCGACTTTCTGGAAAAGGGAAACCAGCGCAAATGGAGGAGAATGGGTTGATGCCAGAGAAACTGACCTTGATATGCTTGACAGGTGGAATATTCCTGCGTCTTCCAAGTAACAGGTAACTATAGTGGGATAGAAATATCTGAAGGTACTTGTTTATAGTTGAGATTATCAAAATATGAACCCTGGGAGGGCCTTTTATGAACATATCCGGAAAGCTACTTGTCACTGCTGCAGGACTATTAGCTGCAGCGACCATATTTACTCCTGCACATGCGGCAGGACCATATGGAGACTGGCTACGCAGTAACGGCGCCCATATCAAGGTATACAAGTGTGAGGGCGGCGTTGGTATGAAGGTTACCAAATCTGATGAAGCCGAAAAAGTTGGCAAGGTCATTATGTGTGGAGCTAAAGCCAGTGGTCCCAACAAGTGGAAAGGCAGTGTCCTGAACCTTGATGACGGCAAGACTTATAAGGGCATTGTTACTCTGCAGGATGATAAAAAACTTAAGCTTCAGGGGTGTGTTCTTGGTGGACTGATCTGCAAAAGCGATACCTGGACTAAAATCAAGTAGTTCAGCGGTATATATGGAAAATTCGATCAGGCAGCATCTGTTTTGATGACGCCCTGCAGTATCTGCAGCCCTGCCTGATCACCAAAGACCCAGGCGACACGCATTGTTATAACTTCATTACTGCCTTCCATAGCGGCTTTTATTATCATATTCTTGGCAAGTCCCGGAACAATCTTAATTCTCATTCCTCCCTCGCTTATATCATTGGTTGTGGTCTCGTGTTTCTCCCCTTTAAAGGTAAGCGTCAATCCACGTGATATTTTCTGCCTGACTTCATCCCTGCGCTCTTCTGTATCTTTCTTAACTTCATCCAGGAACTTTTCAATACCTTCCTGCATCTGGGCAGACCACAGACTTAAGCCTTCTGCGGATGTATGTATATCAGATGAGGCCATATCCGTGTTTTTGGCGGCGTCTTTAAGTGTTTCCACATTTCCTGATATATTATTAATATCCTGCGCAACTATATTCATGTTCTGAGCAATATCGTTTGCGGCATCCCGTTGTGAGAGAATATCCTGAGATACTTTTTCTGCATTTTGATTCAGTGCTTCAATCAATTCAACAACCTTGCGCAGTGTTTCTCCTGTTGTCGCGCTGGTATCCTGTAGCATTCGGATTTTCCCGGCAATTTCGTCTGTTGCCTTGCCCGTCTGGGTTGCCAGGTTTTTAACTTCTGATGCAACAACAGAAAATCCTTTTCCTGCTTCACCTGCCCTTGCAGCTTCGATGGTCGCGTTCAATGCCAGCAGATTAGTCTGTTCAGCAATATCGTTGATCAGGTCGATGATAGAACCGATACTGTCCGTTACGTTAGTTAATTCTTCCATATGCTCCATAACGGCATGTGCATCTTCACTGGATTGCAAAGCTATTTTCTGGGAGTCTGCAACAAGGCCGGTTGTTCCATTCATTGTCTCGGACAAGGTCTGAATTGATCCACGAACAGTTTCTGACTTTTCATTAGACTGGACGGTCGCTCCGGCAACTTCCTGTGTGCTATTCAGGCTATTCCCTGAAATTTCCTTCATCTGTTTGGAAGAATCTTTCAGATCATTTGTGGCTGATACAACCCCTTCAATAATCTTGAATGAATTTTTCTCAAACTCATCAATTATCGCAGCCATTCCCCGCAGGTGTTTTTCCTGCTGGTCTTTTGTTTTTTCTTCATTCTTTTTCAGCTGTTCAATCCAGTTAAACTGCAAACGGAGGTTTTCCCTCATCTCATTTAAAGCCTCCATAAGGTGGCTCATTTCGGTATCTCCACGAACCTCAATATCACCTTCCAGATCACCTGATGAGACATCTAATGCCACTCTTCTTACACAATTAATCTGCCTTGAAATAGAGCCTGAAATAACAACCATCAACACAGCAGATATGCATAAAATAACAGCCAACAGCAGAATAATCGTATCGGATTCTTTTGCAGAGAAATTTTCAAAGTTAGCTCTTGTCTGATAACCAACAGCAGCCAGATCCTGGGCTACATATTCCAGCTCTTCATTTAACTCTGATACTTTTGCGGAGAGGCTTTTATTGAGCTTGCCGTCATTATCATTTATTTTTTGAGTTACTTCCTTAATTTGAACTATAATCTGACTAATTTTTTTCTTTGCTTTCTCGCTCGTTGTTCTATCAACAGCAGTCAGAAGGTCTCCGGTTACATATTCCAGTTCTTCAGTAATTTCCTTTGGTGTAATTTTATCAGTAGAAATTTTAACCTGCAGCCTCTCCCAGTTTAACTGGCCAGAGCGCAACATAACGGTTGACTGAAAGGTGTTATCGTAAAACCTCATTCCAGACGTACCGAGGTCATTTGCTGATTTATATCCTATATATCCAATCAGAAGAGTTCCTATGAATGCAATTACATTGGAAATAACCAGCTTATTCCATATCGAAATTCTTGCGGTAAACCGAGTATCATCTCTGGGGAGCAGTATTTTCCTGAAAATGTTATTTTTCAGGAAATATTCATTATACAGGGATGCAAAGATATGCAGCATAGCAAGGCCGATAAATGCATATGCCAATATTTTATGTGCCTGTAACAGAACAACTGCGGTCTGCAGGTCTGGTTTAACAAGTGCCGGGAGTGAAACAAGCCAGAAAAAATTAACCTGTGTGCCAACACTGTTTGTGTAAGCCCAGCCGACCAGCGGAGCGATAATCAGGATCAGGTAGAGCAGGACATGAGTTAACTGGGCTACCTTTCTTTGCAGGAAAGGAATGCTTTCCAGTATAGGAGGAGTTTTATCCGTAAAACGGATACCGATACGAACAAATGTCAGCAGCAACAACAAGAGTCCAAAGGACCTGTGAAGATCCATTGTCAGCAAAGCCAGATCCTGGTTCTGCAACAAGTGAATAGTTGCTGCATTGACCATATGCAGAATAGCAAGCGTAGCAATTCCCCAATGGAGAATTATCATTTTCCTGCTGTAAATCGCCGGCCTGGAGGCGACTTGTTCTCCACTGGTCATGTTATCACTCAACTCACAATGCCTTCAGAAAAGGGGCTTATTTAACTGTTATTTCCAGCTTCATTCTTGGATGGATATGGCAACCAATTGTGAATGTACCCGCTGCCGGGAAATCCAGTTTAAAATCTTTTTTGGGAGGCAGGAGCGGGCTATTAGCCGTCATACCTGCTTTCGCTGTGATCTGATGTGCCGTACGATCACTATTTTTGAAGACAATTGTATCTCCAGCCTTGATTGTAATTTTATTTGGCGTGAACCGAAGTCTTTTCTGGTCAACTATGTGCTCATCTGCCAAAGCAAAGCCTGCCCCCAGAAACAGCGCAATAACGAAAAAAGTTAAGCTTCTCATTTTAAGACTCTCCATCAATACATAATATGATTGCCGGAGCTATTTGCTCCGGCAGCTCAAAACATCATCCTGACTTACTGCGGTAATACAGGTACTTCCACAGTTTCTTTGCTTGAAAGTGTTTTCAAGAATGCCACCAGATCGGAGCGTTCTTCATTTGTCAGCGTAAATTTCTTCATTGCCCAGGACAGGCTTTTTCTTTTCACAAAGCCATTTTCATAATGGCGAATAACCTCTTCCAGAGACGAGATACTGCCATCGTGCATAAACGGTGTGCGCTCAACAATATTCCGCAGTGTCGGAGTTTTAAATGCATGCTTAAGTGTTTCAACATTCTTTACGATTCCGCCGCGACCAAGATCTTTAGAATTCAGGCCAATATCGTGAAATGCATCATCTGTGAAACGCCAGCCAGCATGACAGGTCGAACATTGAGCTTTTGTATTATACAGGACAAACCCCCGCTTTTCGGAAGCTGTAATGGCTTTTTCATCACCCTTAATCCATTTATCAAAGCGGGCTTCACCCGAAACGATTGTGCGTTCAAAAGAGGCAATTGCTTTCGCTACATTATTCAAATCAATTTTTTCGCCAGGGAAAGCCTTTTTAAATAGCTCCTGATAGCCTTTTATATTTTGAACACGGCTTAAAACAAGTTGCTCACTCATTCCCATTTCAGCATCAGCGAGCATCGGTCCTTTTGCCTGCTCTTCCAAGCTTGAGGCTCGACCATCCCAGAATAACAGAGGTGCCCATGCAAGATTCAAAATTGTCGGAGAATGTCGACCTAAACGATTTCCTTTATGTCCTAATCCAGTAGGAAGCCCGTCTTCCCAGCCAAGTCCAGGGTTGTGGCAAGTCGCACATGACATAACCCCATTTTTTGATATGCGCGGGTCGAAATAAAGCTTGTGACCAAGATCAATCT
>JBOEGA010000006.1:0-51897 GCA_050633205.1 Methyloligellaceae bacterium
ATACGAAAACAGCTGGCGGCATCATCATCCCGGAAAAAGCTCAGGAAAAGCCTCAGCAAGGCGAAATCGTTGCTGTTGGTAATGGCATCAAGCAAGAAAATGGCGAAGTTACGCCTCTTGACGTCAAAGCTGGCGATAAAATTCTTTTCGGCAAATGGTCAGGCACTGAANNAAATCAAAGTTGACGGTGAAGACCTGCTTATCATGAAAGAATCAGATGTACTGGGTGTTTTGGCTTAATAGCCCGCATTAAGCGACCCGACATTTATATCAGTTTAGTAATGCTCTTAGAGCTAACATTTAATTAGGAGAGATCAATGGCTAAAGAAGTCCGTTTCTCGACAGATGCGCGCGATCGTATGCTTCGCGGCGTAGACATTCTAGCGAATGCAGTAAAAGTAACACTTGGCCCTAAAGGCCGTAACGTTGTTATCGACAAATCTTTTGGTGCTCCTCGCACAANNGAAGATAAGTTCGAAAACATGGGCGCTCAGATGGTTCGCGAAGTAGCATCCAAAACCAACGACATCGCTGGTGACGGTACTACAACTGCGACTGTTCTTGCTCAGGCAATCATCCGTGAAGGCCTTAAAGCTGTTGCTGCCGGCATGAACCCGATGGACCTTAAGCGCGGCATCGACAAAGCTGTTCTTGAAGTAACTGCTTCAATCACGAAAAAAGCGAAAAAGATTAAATCTCCTGAAGAAGTTGCTCAGGTTGGCACTATCTCTGCTAACGGTGAAGTTGCTATCGGTGAAATGATCTCTGAAGCTATGCAGCGTGTTGGCAACGAAGGTGTTATCACTGTTGAAGAAGCTAAGTCTCTTGAGAGCGAGCTTGAAGTTGTTGAAGGCATGCAGTTCGACCGCGGATACCTTTCTCCATACTTCATCACAAACGCTGACAAAATGATCACGGAAATGGACGATCCATACATCCTGATCCACGAGAAAAAGCTTTCAAACCTTCAGTCAATGCTTCCAATCCTTGAAGCTGTTGTACAGTCAGGTCGTTCGCTTCTTATCATCGCTGAAGACATCGAAGGCGAAGCTCTTGCAACTCTTGTTGTTAACAAGCTTCGTGGCGGCCTTAAAATCGCAGCTGTTAAAGCTCCAGGCTTCGGTGATCGCCGTAAAGCTATGCTTCAGGACATCGCTATCCTTACTGGTGGCCAGATGATTTCTGAAGACATCGGCATCAAGCTTGAGAACGTTACAATCGATATGCTTGGTACTGCCAAGCGCGTAAGCATCACCAAAGACGATACAACTATCGTTGATGGCGCTGGCGAGAAGAAAGAAATCGAATCTCGCGTTGCTCAGATCAAAGCTCAGATCGAGGAAACTTCTTCTGATTACGACCGTGAGAAACTTCAGGAACGTCTTGCTAAACTGGCTGGCGGTGTTGCAGTCATCAAAGTTGGCGGCGCTACTGAAATGGAAGTTAAAGAGCGTAAAGATCGTGTTGACGATGCACTGAACGCTACTCGCGCTGCTGTTGAAGAAGGCATCGTACCTGGCGGTGGTGTTGCTCTTCTTCGTGGCCTTAAAGCAATCACTGTTGAAGGTGATAATGCTGATCAGGCTGCTGGCATCAATATCGTTCGTCGTGCGCTTCAGGCTCCTATTCGCCAGATCGCTGAGAACGCTGGTGTTGAAGGTTCAATCGTAGTTGGTAAGATCCTTGATAAAGATCGCGCAACTTTCGGTTACAACGCTCAGGCTGATGAGTATGTTGACATGGTTGAAGCTGGTATCATTGACCCTGCAAAAGTTGTTCGTACAGCTCTTCAGGACGCGGCTTCAATTGCCGGTCTTATGATCACGACAGAAGCTGCTGTTGCTGATGCACCTAAGAAAGATGACGGTGCTGGTGGCGGAATGCCGGACATGGGCGGCATGGGCGGCATGGGTGGAATGGGCGGCATGGGCGGCATGATGTAATCATCCCCCGTACTGACTACCATCCATACGGATTAAGAACCGTTCGTCCCTCCGGGGCGGACGGTTTTTTTATTACGACTTTTCCATTTCCTTAATAACAAACTCTTCCTGATTACGAAGGATCCGAACAGGCTGTCGAAGCTTCCTGATTTTATTGAACTGCAGGACCTGCTGCAACAAAGCAGCTGATAAAACATTATCCGCTGCTAACGCCAGTTTGCCATTCTCTGTGGTTAAATTCTGTAAAAGTCTGTCTCCTACACAAAGCTCGGTTATTGCAACATCCAATTCCTTCTCGTTTGGATTGCCCCCCGAAGCATCAGCATTTGAGTTTTTCAGAAAGTACTCCTGAATTAACTCCATTAATTCCGGATCAAACTGATAACTAATAGAAACCAGTTCCCTGAAATCTCCCAGAGATGGAGGGCGTCCATTGGATATGTCAAGCAAATGTTCAATGATATGCAATACCCTGGCGTTTAGAGGAATTTCCTTCCCCTTCACATCGTCTTTGGGATACCCGGAACCATCAAAAGATTTATCTTTATAATAGACTGCATCCGCAACTGACTTTAGTCTTGGGATATTCATCAATAGATCTCTGGCAATTCCTGGAGCCCCTGAAAATACATCCCTTTCAGCATCACTCAGCTCTTCACCTGAAGCTGCTTTTGCCCTCAGATCAAGGGGCAGAACAACATGTCCTATAGCAGATAGCATAACAGTCAAATCCAACTCCCAGGCTCTTGGATGCTTCATGTGTTTTGCTATCTGACGAGCAGCAATTCTCATTATACCGATTTGCTTAAATGCTTCAGGATCATTCATAGCCAGGATATCAGTCAAAAGCTTTACACTTCCAGCCAGTGTTTTCTCCAATAACTCCCTTTCAGCAGATTCCATCCTGTACTGGTTGATACCATCAATAATTGCCTTACCCAAATCTTCAATCTCGCAGGGCTTATTTAAATACCTGAAGACTTTAGCATCATTGATAGAGCAGACTGCAGTATGCTGATCTGAGTTACCAGTCAGCATTATCCTGATGATATGAGGATGCTCTTTAATCAGTTCCCGCAAGAACATAATCCCATTCATTTCTGGCATCTGCTGATCGCTGATTACAACAGCATAGTTGGGATCTTTAGCGAGAATATCCAGCGCTTTTGCGCCGCTATTTGCTGTGGTAATTTTGAATTTTCGATACAAACGCCTTTTCAGGGCATCAAGTATCCGATCATCATCATCAACAAGAAGAATCTTTTCATTCATATACAACTCTCCTGGATAACCTGCTCCGACTCTGCACTGCTTTTTGTGGGCAATAGAACTATGAATGTTGTCCCTTCACCTTCTTTGGTTTCAAATAAAAGTTTACCTCCATGCCCAGATACAATAGTGTTGTATGCGAGTGAAAGCCCTTGCCCTGTTCCCTTGCCAACCCCTTTAGTCGTAAAGAACGGGTCGAATATCCTGTCTTTATTTTTGCTTGAAATTCCGCAACCGGTGTCTTTAATACGAACTTCTATATAATCCAGAATTGCCCTGCTCTGTATCTCGATCATACCTTGATTAGATGCGCCTTTTTCCTCTATTGCATGTGCTGCATTTACAATCAGATTAAGTAGTACCTGATTGATTTCCCCCGGTATGCATTCCACTTTTCCCAAATCCTGATCGAGTGAGCACTTTACCTCAGCTACGTATTTCCATTGGTTTCTGGAAATCGTTACAGTGTTTTCAATTGCCTTATTGAGATCAACAAGCTGTTTTTCCTTTGCTCCGGGGTGAGAAAAATTTCGTACAGAACGAATAATATCCGAAACTCTGTCAACACCTTCAAGAGCCTGAGATACTGCTGTCGGAATTTCATTGCGAAGAAACTCAAGATCAACCCTCTCTTCATCACCTTCCTGAATTACAATATCTTGAACTTCCTTATCCTGAATAGCTTCATCATAGGCAGCTAACAGATCTGCAAAAGCATCACGCAAAAAGAATAGGTTATCACCAACGTACTGTACTGGTGTATTGATTTCATGGGCCAGACCACTTGCCAGCGTACCCAGAGACTCAAGCCTTAAAGCTCTTCTAAGCTCCTCTTCTAACCTCTCTCTCTTTTCCCTATTTTGTTTCTCTTTTGAAAGATCTCTAAAAATCCAGATATAATGCTTCTTTTCATGTATTTTGGTTTCAGTGATTGTCAGCATCAAAGGAAATCTATCCCCATCGCAACGATAACCCAAAATCTCAATTTCACTTTGTTCTTCTTCAACATTACGCCCGATAGATCTTAATTTATCAATTTGAGAACTGTTACATGCGACCAACCGGGATACATCTGTACCGATAATTTCCTGCTCACTAATTTGAAAGGCTTTTTCAGCATATGCATTAGATCTGATTACCTTATATTCCTCATCAAGAAGTAAGACACCTGTCCATATTTTTTCAAGAATTTTATCCTGTTGTGCATTTAGCAATGACAATCTGTTAGCTGCATTTTGCAACACGAGATTCATACTGTGAAGTTCAAGGCTTCTTTCTTCCAGAAGTTTTTCTGCTTGTTCTCTTGCACTCACTTCACGTTTAAGACGTTGTTCCATAAACTCTGTACTCATCACGATCTCTCAGGTTTTAGTTAGCAGAAAATGTACTTCTCCGTTTTGTGAATCAGCAATATCAGTTCTACTAATGCTGATATTCTCATTAAAATATTTGATACAGGCCTTTATCAATCCAAGAGCAAGATCGCCCATAGCTTTATCCGATTGATAAATAAAGAGTAATTGATTATCGCTTATTTTCTCTGTTAATATGCTCGGCAATTCAGCGTCTGGATATAGCTTTTTAACTTCAACATGAATATATGAATCAACAAACTCTAGAAATTGAAAACATAAAGTTACATTTGAAAAGTAATTTTCATGCAGCACTGTAAAGCGCTCGAATAAAAAGCTGCCAAAAGTCTCCACAAGTTCTGAAACAGGAATATCAGTCTCCCTGGATAGTTCAGTAACAAGTTTGACAAGTTCAACATGATCGTAAGTTCCAACACTGGTATAAGCGCCAGCTGAAGGTATTTTAGAATTGGTAATTATCTTTTCTGTTATCTCGGGGGAAAATGCAGTATCAACGAGATTAAGAAACTCCCTGAAAACAACGCCCTTCATACTCTCTCCCTAACTTGTAAATCAAAACTGAATTATTATATTCTTACAAAGAAAAAAAAATGCTCTAAAATATTACCCTAAAATTTAATATCAGAATTTTACAGATTATTAGCCATAGCCTTTAAGAATATATACATAATGGAACTGCAAAAACCCGTAGGCTGTTCCCGAACATGAAAGTCGCCCTTCTCGTGCCGGAAGGGAAAACTGAAACAGTGTTCATTTTGACCGGAAAAGGATGGGTTAACAAAGAGTTCCCAAGGGTGACTGGAATAAAACCAAAATGATAATTTATAGCACACTCTTTGCTTCTGAAAGGGTATACAATTCTTCCCCTTACATCCCCCTCGTTAATCCTGCCTAAATGTAAATATCTTATAATTTCAGACGATAATTGGCAAAAGAGGGAATGCCGGAGTGTTTAATCACACGATACTCCGCACTAAAATCAGAACAGATGCAGCAAAAAGGGTTAAAAATACATTTAATCAGCCTGCTGGAGCGGATTGCTCTGAACCGCCTTTTTCCCTATATCATTTTTATTTCAGGCATTATCCTCAGCATTTTTCTATGGCAGCATCTTTCCTCTTCCCAGCTTGCCCCTCTCAAAAGTGAGCTAAAAACCAAAAGCGCATCAATCAAAAATGATGTAAAGAAATCTCTGGAAAGCAAAATCCTCGCATTGAAGCGCATGGCAATCAGATGGGGGGCTCGTAAAGATATGCCCTTCAAAGAATGGCAGGTAGATGCAAAAGCATATATCTCACACTACCCAGGCTTAAAGGCAGTCGAATGGGCAGACAATACCTACCATATTCGCTGGATAGAACCTCTCAAAGGCAATGAGCGTGCAATGAACCTGAATATCCTCTTCAACAGGGAAAGAGAGGCTTCTCTGAAAGGTGCCGGTAAAAAAGGAACAATAACTCTTACGCCACCTCTAAGGCTTGTTCAGGGTTACAAGGCCTTTATCGCATATGTCCCTGTATACGTTGATGAGGAATTTAAAGGCTTCATTATTGGTGTTTTTGATATCAGCCTTACTCTCAACCATTATCTGGGAGATCTTTTCTCAAAAAACTATTATGTCAAGTTGTATATAAATAACATCCCGGCCTTTCAGAACTATATCTCCGAAGCCGAGGTGAAAAAAGAATTTACAACAAAAGAAACTATGCAGATATTTGACAAAACCTGGTCTCTGGAAATCACACCAACTCAAAAATTCATCAATGGTCAGATCAGTCTTTACCCTTACTGGTTTTTGATAGGTGGTATTCTTATTTCAGCGCTTCTTGCCTTGCTCATCAGCTCTCTGCGTACTTCCAGAGAAAATGTCGAATTATTAAAAGAATCCGAACTTCGCTTTCAGCTTGCAGTTGGTGCAGCCCAGGACGGAATATGGGATTGGGAAGATGTAGAAAAACCCGAAGTTTATTGGTCCCCTCAGTGCAGCAAACTTCTGGGTTACGATACACAGGATGTTAATCAGAGTTATAATGCATTCTGGCCGTTACTGCACCCGGATGATCTTGTTCACACAAAACAGATGTTTCATGATCATTTCAGCAAAAATAAACCGTTCGACATAAACTATCGTCTGCAAAATAAATCAGGAGAATATAACTGGTTCCATGTACAGGCAGTATCAGTTCGCGACGAAAGTGGCAAAGTATTGCGAATGGTTGGCTCAATGAAAGACATCAACGATCGTATGCTGTTTGAAACCGAGCAGAAGCGCCTGATCGAAATGCTGACCCGATCCAATGCTGAACTGGATGATTTTGCATATATCGCTTCCCATGACCTGAAAGAACCTCTTCGTGCCATTCGTAATCACTCAACATTCCTGTTGGAAGATTATGAAGACAAACTGGATGAAGATGGCGTAAAAAAACTGAACCGCCTTATCTTTCTCTCACAGAGAATGGAAACACTTATATCTGACCTGCTCTACTTCTCCCGGCTCGGGCAGGAAAAACCTAAATTCCAGATGACTGATATGAATACAATGATGGATGACTTGCAGGACACAATGAGTGAAGTACTGGAAGAAAAGAATGCCCATATAGTTCTCCCGGATCCCCTTCCCTCAATCATGTGTGACAGTACCAGAACCACTGAACTGTTCCGTAACCTGATAACAAATGCCATCAAATACAATGACAGTGAGAAAAAGATAATAGAGATTGGCTGCACTCCCGGAAATGAATACACTTTCTATGTCAGGGATAACGGCATAGGCATAGCACCCGACATGTTCGACAGTGTATTCAGAATATTCAAGCGCCTGAATAAGGAATCCGCCTATGGAGAAGGAACCGGCGTCGGCTTGTCATTCGTCAAAAAAATCATAGAAAGAAATGGTGGGAAAATATGGCTTGAATCAGAGCCAGGTCAGGGAACGACCTTCTTTTTTACATTTGGCACGCCGGCACAAAATGCTTTATCTGCCTGAATCCTTTCCTCCTGTTTTCTGATATTTTCGGTCAAAAACCTGAATGACAAACATTTTTTCCTCTGTTTCAGCTTATAAACTGACAGGAAAAACTATATAGAAACAAACATAACCTGCTGTAAATAAATAACTATCCCAATTCAAGCATTATAGTCTTCTTAACCAACTTGAGACATTTACGCAAATTTACAAACAACATATAGATATCTTGCGAGCCATCATATATGTTGGCTCAAAGAATCATGATGCGGCCTGAGAGAAAAAGCCGCTGCAACCAGCCCCCGAACAAGATCGAATTCGCTAGAGAGAGCATTCCCGAACGGCGGCTAGAACCATTACAGGACATTTTATGCCGAACGAGAATGAAATGAGCGTGAGCTTTGACGAGCTTGGGCTGAACAAAAAAGTTGTGCAATCCCTCTCAGCTCTTGGATACGAAACACCAACCCCGATTCAGGCACGAGCGATCCCTGTTATCCTTGAAGGTAAGGATATCCTGGGACAGGCTCAGACAGGTACCGGAAAAACTGCAGCTTTTGCTCTGCCACTGCTTTCCAGAATTGACACAAAACTCAACCAACCTCAGGTTTTGGTGCTTGCACCAACAAGAGAGCTGGCTATTCAGGTCGCTGAAGCCTTTCAAAGCTATTCCCATAATATGGAAAATTTCCATGTACTCCCAATCTATGGTGGTCAGGACTACAGCACTCAGCTCCGTCAGCTAAGACGCGGTGTACAGGTTATTGTTGGTACACCAGGCAGAGTTATGGACCATCTCCGTCGTGGCACTCTGAAACTGGATAAACTCAAAGCGCTTGTCCTTGACGAAGCAGATGAAATGCTGCGCATGGGCTTTATTGATGATGTTGAGTGGATTCTGGAACAAACGCCACCTGAGCGCCAGACCTCCCTTTTCTCCGCAACAATGCCAACCCAGATCAAACGGATTGCCCAGAAACACCTGAACAATCCAGAAATGATCTCGATTGAGCCAACCCGGAAAACAGCAGATACAATCAAACAGTCTTACTGGGTTGTTTCAGCATCCAAAAAAGTCGATGCTCTGACACAGATCCTCGAAGTCCAGGACTTTGACGGTATGGTGGTCTTTGTACGCACCAAAACAGCAACCACTGACCTCGCAGACAAGCTGAATGCACGGGGCTACCGCGCTTCTCCTTTGAATGGTGATATCAAACAAAATGAGCGCGAGCGTACAGTTTCCAAGCTGAAAGAAGGCAAACTGGATATCCTTGTCGCCACAGATGTTGCAGCAAGAGGGCTTGATGTCGAACGTGTAAGCCATGTTATTAACTTCGATATTCCCCATGACACAGAAGCCTATGTCCACCGTATCGGCCGTACAGGACGTGCAGGACGAAGTGGCGAAGCTATTCTCTTTATCACTCACAGAGAAAAGAAACTTCTGCGTACCATCGAAAAAGCAACCAAAAAGAATATCGATCCGATCGAACTGCCATCAACGGACGAGATCAATCAGCAGAGGGTCACACGCTTCAAACAGCGCATCACTGATACACTTGATGACAGCCAGATCGACTTCTTTGCCAACATAATCGCTGAATATTGCGAGGACGAACACAGAGACCCTCACCTGGTTGCTGCAGCGCTGGCAATACTCGCCCAGGGCGAAACACCTCTTCTTCTTAAACCGTCTCCGGTCAGAAACATGGCTGAAAACGAAAGAAATATGCGCGGAGATCGCAGCGAAAGAGGTGAGAGAGGCGAAAGAAGAGAGCGTAGAAACAAACGCGACGAAGCCAATCACAAAGCCAGCAACACAAAGCATAAACCAGCTCCTGAGCTGCCCAGAGGCATGGACCGTTACCGCATCGAAGTCGGTTACGACCACGAAATCCGCCCTGGTAGCATTGTTGGTGCCATCGTCAACGAAACAGGCATGGACCGCGACTTTATCGGCCATATCAGCATCCACGATGATCACAGCACTGTAGATCTTCCCGAAGAGCTGCCAAGCGACATGTTCCATGCAATCAAGGACATCAGAATTGGTGAAAACAAACTGGGTCTTGAACGCGTTGCCCGCGAAAAGAAAAGCAAATCACACGCTTTCAAACCAAAAAACAAAAAGCGCAATAAAAACAAGGGCGCCCCGAAACGCTCTGCCAAAAGAAGCGCACCAAGAACAAAAGTCAGCTCTGACTAATCCCGGATACTGACGGATACGCTCAGGGAGTTCTAAGGCCATTCCCTAAAACTCCCTGAGTTTCCTATACTTCTCAAGACAGACTACAGGAAAATATTTAGCCCAAAAGTCTGTGAAAAAAAGTAATTTAAACACTTGCTACAAGCCAATAATGGCCTTATATTGCAGTCTCTTTTCAGACATACCCAGTGCCGCCTTAGCTCAGTTGGTTAGAGCGCTTGATTGTGGATCAAGAGGTCCCCCGTTCGAACCGGGGAGGTGGTACCATTCTTTTCCGGGGACAGGTCTGTTTTCATTTAAAATCGAAAATGTCGGGTGTACTATACGCCAGGTACTTCTTCCCGCTCACAACCAATACTTGAATAAATAAGTCCAACACACTGAATTTGCGGTAAAACTGTGCCTTTTGCGTTACTATTCTAAATCTGTATCTTGTTCATTTATAAATTGTATTGACCTGAACAGTGTATATAAGTTTATATATTTGGCATGAGAGAAAAATGTATTTTATTATCAATTTTCAATAATTAATTGCTAAATAAAGGGTTATTCTTTATTTTTTAGAAAATTCTTCACAAATTATTTACGTACAAGGATTTTTTTCCCAAATCACCCTTGGACAATTGAAGTTCGGAAAACACGATGCATGCTTACAGCACCCCTCCCGATTTAGCACAGAGAGAACTCTTTGTTCTGTCTGTATGTACTAGAAAAAGACCTGAAATGCTTAGGCAGTGTCTTGGCTCTATTCTGGCATTAAAAATCCCGGATAACTGGCAATTGCAAGTTGTCATCATAGAAAACGATTCATCTCCTTTTTCTCAAAAGATTGTTGAGGAGTATGAAAAGCTTTCATCCTTTGCAATAACCTATCGCCATGAGCCTGACCCGGGCATCCCCCAGGCCAGAAATCATGCCATTAAATACGCTCTGGAACAAGACGCCGAATATCTGGGCTTCATTGATGATGATGAGAGAATTACACCTGACTGGCTCTATGCTGTCCATTCCACCCTGGGTACAGATAAATGCGACGTCGTACAGGGAGTAGTTCATCAGGAATATGATGAAGACAACATAAAGCCTCATTTCAAACGCAACAAAAGTCATGGCTCGTCTCTAAAAACAGCTTCAACTGATAACGTAGCCATGCGACGCAAAATCTATGCCCCCTCCCCCGAAGGCCTGAATCTCCGCTTCAACGAAAACCGACGGTTCACAGGTGGTGAAGATAGCGAGTTCTTTTTTCAGGCAACCGATGCAGGTGCAAAAATAATATGTTCGGAAAAAGCAGTCGTGCATGAGCGTATCCCGGTTTCCAGATCATCAATTATTTGGAAAATGAACCGAGCATACCAGGCTGAGGCTAACGCCAGCCAGATCTATGTGCAACGCAAAGGTCATATAAGAGCATTCGCTAAATACTTACCAAAGATACTATTTAGATTGACAAAGAGTATTGTAATTTTTTTGCTTTTGATCATTTGCTTCCTATATAACCGCAAAACATCCCGCAAATTATTCAGTTACAGTGCTCAACATTACATGGCAGCAATTGGAACAGTTGCAGGCTTACGTGGAGTTCAACCAGAACCATATAGAAGCATTGATAAAAATTAAATTATTCCGAATGCACTATCTTTTAACATAATATATTATTTTATCAACCTAACGGGTTACTTATATTGACACTTGTTTGAACAGATACTAATCATTTTTGATAGTAAAATATTATCTGAATGAGATGTCTGGATATCTGATATCACGCTAGGATATAAGAAAATAAAAATAACAAAGACTTTTAAGTATACGGAGTTGAAGCGTGAGTAATGATTATAGGCGCACATGTATTCTGGTGTTGGGTATGCACAGAAGCGGAACTTCTGTACTTACTCGTCTAATTAACCTTATGGGAGCAGAAGCCCCAGAAAATTTGATGGCTCCAGGAGCTGATAATATAAAGGGTTATTGGGAATCCTCACATATTATGCACCTCAACCAACAAGTCCTTTCAGAACTTGGTAGTAATTGGGATGATTGGCTTCCATTAAATTTTGAAAAATTACCTTTGGCCAGGAAAACACATTGGCTTAATAAATTTGTGGAACTCATACACAGCGAATTTAAAAGTGCAGATACTTTTGTTTTAAAGGACCCAAGACTTTGTAGAATGGTCCCATTCTTACTTGAAGCACTAAAAAAAGAAAATATAAATACTAAAGTAGTGATTGCTTTTCGCAATCCACTTGAAGTGGCTGCATCGTTGAAAAAAAGAAACAATTTCTCTCAACAAAAATCTCTGCTGCTATGGTTATCTCATACACTTGAGGCAGTAGTCTCCACTAAAAATTTACCTCAAGCATTTATAGGATATGAAGATCTTTTGACTAACTATCAAGGTGTTGTAAAGGCTATTAACAAGCACCTTCAGCTTCCCCAAATTACAGATGATAAAATAAATCAGGAAATCACTTCGTTCATAACACCAGAACTCAGACATCACACACGAAATCAACAAGACCTTGAAAACAACCACCTCCTTAGCAGGGTACGAGAGGTATATAAAACTCTAGAAAAGCTTGCTAACAACCAAGATAAACAAAAAAATATAGAAAAAGTACACCAGCATTATTACGAATTCACACAAGGAACGTTACATTTGCTGAGCTTGGGAAAGAAAAATAGATCAGGTTGGAAACGTAATATATCAAGAGTATATAATATAGGAATAGATAGCACAAAGATTATCAGAAGTTTCATTTTTCATAAAAAGACTACAATGACTGCAGACGCATACAGAAAAACTCTAAATAGTTTCATTACCAACCATAAATATAGAAAATATTTAACCAGCATAGCATTACTCAAATTTTCCCCAATACTACCTAAAACCACAGTTAACAAATTAACTAAACGAAAAACAAAAAATTCCTATGAAGCATACTTGATTACATTGTGCCAACAAGCATTGAACAATAAAGCATCAAAAAATGATGCTCTGCTTGCTTGCAATACATTTCTATCAATCGAGCCAGATAATATATCCATAAAAGTTGCACATATATTATTAATGGGGCGTTTAACAAAAATAGATGATATAAAAACACAATGGGAAGAGCTATGGAAAAAAACAACTCTCTCTTCTCCCAATTTACACCCATTACATAATGAATTGTGCAAAAGATTAAACAAAAGCAACGATAGCCAATTTGATATCATCAAAAAAGCCCCAATTAATAAGGAGAAGCCTTTTCAAAAGGTATGCGTATACACGACTCTGTTTGGAGCATATGATGATCTTTCTCCCATAAGTGAACAATATGATAATATTGATTTTATATGTTTTACAGATCAGGATATCGCCCCCAACGGATGGAAAGTGGTAGCATGCAGTCCTAAGTTGGGAAACTCTAATTTAGATGCTAAATACTATAAAATACACCCACATATACATTTAAAAAACTACAGTTATTCTCTTTTTATAGATGCAAATACTCATTTTGCAGGAGATATTAGTGACCTTATTTATAATTGGCTTATTAACCAACCATACGTAATGTGGAAGCATCCGGGTCGCTCTTGTATTTATGATGAAGCTGAAGCCATACTAGCTCAGTTTAAGCACGAACCTACAAAAATAATCAAACAGATTGCCAGATATGATGCAGAAGGAATGCCTAAACATACTGGTTTACTGGAAGCATCTTTTATCTGGAGAGAACATACAAACAAAGAAATTTCTTCATTTATGGAAGATTGGTGGAATGAAATTACGAGCAATAGTAACAGAGATCAATTAAGTTTAGCCTATCTAATGTGGAAAACCGGAGTAAAACCAAAAACGTTTCCAAGCCAAGTAGGAGACAGTAGAAAAAATAATTGGTTTTATAAAAAAACACATCTCTCCCCCCAAAAGAGTAGTAGGGAAATAAAAAGAGAATTTACATCACGATCAATTTACACAAAGAAAGATCCTGACATTGTATTTCTTTACTCGGAGAAACATTCCCAAGCAGGATCAACCATAATGAGAGGAAAGCAGCTCTCAAAAATTATACGAAAACATGCAGATACCTCCAATAAAGTCCTATATACATCAAATAAATTAATAGCAAACTCAGTTGTTATCCTAACAAAAGGCTTACTAAAAGAAATAACTCTAGAAGAACTATACGCAATTAAGAAAAATAATATTTGTTTAGTTGCTGATTATGTCGATGATAAATTTGAAGTATCTTCATCCGATTATATAGATATTTATATGACAGCATCTTTAAAAGCACTCAATGCCATTAAGAAAAAATACGGTACAGCTTCTTGTTGGTACGTCACTCATCACATAGACCCACGCATCAGAAATTTTATCCCCCCATCTGATATTTCGCGCATAGGCTATTTTGGTGAACTAGTAAATACTATTCAAACTGCAGATCTTGAAAAATATGTAAATTATATTCCAGTAAACACTAAGAATTCAGAGAACATTGCATGGATAGAAGAGCTTGAAAATTACAATACTCATTTTGGTATACGCAATACTCGTGGCATTGATGGGTTTAAACCATTTCTCAAAGGCTTTACAGCAGCCCACTGTTCATCAAACATTATTGTACCTATAGATGAAAGTGATGCCAGGCACTATTTAGGAGTAGATTACCCCTACATACTCAAAGATCATAAACTTGATACTGTTATGGAAATGATTGCTTTTGTTAGAGAAAGTTTTGGAGGAAAAGAATGGCAATATGGCTTGGAGATAATGAAAGATTTAAAAAGGCGCTCATCAAACGAAATAGTAACACAAGAATTTCATAAAATGATAAAATTCATCACTACCTAGTGTGAGGGCAAATAAGAACATGGACTTCCTAATCCTAACAAGGTCGGCGAACGACTGGAGAAATCAGCAAGAAGTTGCATCTCAAGCATTTTTAAATAAGTCATTTTACAAACTTGATAAAAAGAATAAAGTTCAGAATATAAGCTTAGGCAATTTGGCAATTATTACGAATTCGGATAATATTATTACATCAGATCAAAATTCATTTTTATTTGATGGTTACTTTATCAGTAATGACATCTATCACTCACGTGAAACCGCACCTACATATAATGCTCTTGAGCATCTTATTAATAATCAAAAAAATATAACAGGGTGTTACACAACAATAAAACTAAATAAAAAAGATCTTAACCTATCATTATATACTGATATTCTTTCACAATATATTGTTTTCACATATTCTATGAATGGCAATATAATAGCTTTTTCAAATAACCCTTACATATTAGAAGAGTACATAAAGAAACTTGGAGAACCTGTTTTCCGATCACTTGAAAATGCCTGCTTACAAGTTTCCTATTTATCAGGTTTATCAAATACATCCCCATTTGATAAAATTTCTCTTCTACCTGCCCGGGCATCCATTCATTACAACAACAGCACTCATACATTTTACACTAGAGAAGAACTATCCCGCGAAAACCTGTTGAACGGAACAAAATCATATGCTGAAGCTTTGGAGCTATTCATTCACGATTTTCAGCATAATTGCAAAAAAATTATAGATCAAAAAAACAAACACTTAATTACTGATTTATCTGGAGGTGTTGATAGTCGTATGGTCTTATCTGGTCTTCTCAACGAAGACTACCATGATATGCACTTTTTTAATATTAATAATAATCTGAATAACATATCTGCTGATAGAAAAGTTGCGATTGAGTTAGCAGAAAAATTTAACCTGAAAGGAGGGGTTGGAGTAACTGATGCAACCACTTCAACAGCTACTAAAAACTCTTACTTAAGTTTTGGTACTGGCACAAAAATTATATACGGAAGTGGACATTATATGGGATTACTCCCTTATGCATTTGAAGACTATGGAGAACTAATACTGCTAAACTATGGAAGAGTAACTGGGTACTGCGGAGAGCATAGCCGCGCCCCTGGCCCCAATTTGGGTATGCTGATAAAAAAACTAAATAAATCATGGTTCACAAAAAAATCTACAAAGGTAAAACTGATTACCAATAAATATATGGATCACTGCACTGGTCTAGGGAGAAATAACGGGGCACAATATTTAACAGAACTCGGCAGAGAAGTTGCTTATAATCAATTTCAAAGTTATTTTGATGAATTAATCTCTGATGACATCGATGCAAAGTTAATTAATACTATGACTTACTTGGAAAATAGATCAAGATTTCATTTTGGTATAAGATCAGTTAATGGCAACCGCACACGAATGGTATATTCACCATTATCTTCCCCAACAATGCTAAAAATACATCCTCATATGCGTTATGGCCATATTTTTAGCAATCGCATTGGACATGACCTGATGATAAAGTTAGTTGGTAAAGATATAGCATATCATGCTTATGCTGATTTTAGATGGTCCTCAAATATACTAGGGGATTATGCAAAAGACTATATAGAAAATAATAAAATACACTATAGCGGCGATGGAAATTTACGTGAAGATATCTTTCCGAACCCAATATGCCTGCGCGAAGCTAATCCAACCAAACCAGAGTGTGAATATACAAAATGGCTATCAGAAGGGTCATTTGCAGATTCCAGCGCCACATTAAGAGATTTTATTCTGGAATATTTGGACCCTAACCATAGGGTTTGGAGTATATTTAATAGAACAATATTCAGTACTATTGACACAAACGTAATTTCATCACAAGAAAACATGAATTTTCAACGTGTGCTCTCTGCTATAGTCTTCGCTAGCGGGCTATCTAATACTTCTAAACTAGATAGACAGCTAAATATTTTTAACTAATATCGCTAAAGACCATGTACAACTACCCAACTCGCTTTCTTCTATTACTATCCCACTTTCTCCCTGCCCGCTTAACAAACAGGATCCGCCGGCGTACAGAAAAAAAACTTTTCGCACTAAAATACGGAGAGAAGCCCGATAATTTACAATTACAACCGGAAACCCCAGACAAACACACAAAGAAAATTGCAATAAAATGCCCTGCCCCCAACTGGCAAAAAGCTGCCGGATGGGGAGATTATCACTTCGCTAGAGCTCTGCAAAAGTCTTTGGTAAAAATCGGCCATATTGTACGTCTGGATATCCTTCCTGATTGGTATTCAGCGCAATCAGAGGCAGATGATATAGTTCTGGTCTTGCGAGGTAGAGAAAAATATACACCCTCTGAAAAACATATAAATCTGATGTGGAATATCTGTCATCCGGACGAAATATCTATGTCAGAGTTTAATGAATACGATCATGTTTTTATTTCATCCGAAACTTTTCTGAGTGAGCTGGAAAAAAAGACAGAGACACCAGTAACCTCCCTCCTGCAATGTTCTGACCAGACAATATTCTATAAAACACCGGTTAATGCCCCCGAAGCAAAAAATAAATTACTATTCGTGGGTAACTCAAGAGGTGAGTTAAGACCAATTGTAAAAGATTGCCTGGAGCAAAACCTGCCATTAACGCTCTATGGCCGTGACTGGCACGGAATCATCCCCCCGGATAAAATAGCAGGCCCTTTTATCCCGAATAACGAACTGCATAACTACTACGCCAACGCAGATATCGTCCTGAACGATCACTGGCCAGACATGGCCCGCCTTGGCTACATATCCAACCGTATTTTTGATATTGCTTTGGCAGGTGGTTTCGTAATTTCAGACAAATTCAAAGGAAGCGAGATCTTCAAAGATCACATAATAACCTATAGTACTCCTGAAGAGTTAAGTCAACTTTGCAACTACTGGATAAATCATCCGGAAGAACGCAGGGAGAAATCAAAAGCTCTTCAGGAGTATGTCCTGAAAAACCACACATTCGACCAAAGAGCCCGGACAATACATGGTGTAATTCAGGACCTGCTCCCTTCAAAAGTATAGCCCCCCCCTACTTCTTCTCCCCCTCAGGTTTAGCTTTCTCCTCAGACTCAGCCTTAACTTCAGCCTTCAACTCAGGCTGCAAACTAACGAGATACGCCACAATATCTTTTCTCTTCTCAAGATCTCTCAACCTCAGAACCATTCTCGAGCTGGCTTTGCCTTTCCCCACATGTTTGCCGAGATACACACGCGGTTTCTCCAGAAACTCGACAAGATTTTCCGGTGTCCACTTCAAACCTTTTTCCCCGGCTGCGACCATATCTTTGCCGTAACGAAACCCTTTGGACGTGCCCGCCTGACGATTAATAATCTTGAACAGGCTCGGCCCTACGCGCTTTTTGTCCTTCAGAACGTAATGGCACGAAGCACAGCGCCTCTTGAATTCCTTTTCGCCCTTGACCTCGGCATCGCCAGCCACTGCCAGGCTGGAAGAAAACATAACAGCTGCTGCTGCAACAAATAAACAGGATAGTTTCTTCATTTCGATCACTCTTCTTTTCGCCAGTGAATTGCTACGGATATCTGAACTTCATGCACAAAGCATAAATAATCTTTAATACCGGTGATACAATTCAAACTGGACATAATATCGCATTCCATACGGTCAGGACCAACGACGGTTAGACCACATCCACTGCTCAGGATACTGACGTATCCACTCTTCAAACTGCGCCTGTATCGCCGTTGTTATACGGGTAATATCAGCCCTGCTATCATCCGTACGAGGCACATCAAGCTCTTTCAGTTCAATTTTAAACTGGGACTTTTTACAAACACGGACACATCTGAGAAGCCATATCCTGCTTCCCATCTTCCTCGCCATCATGGCAGGTATAGGGGTCGACCTGGCCGGCCTCCCGAAAAACGGTACAGCAGTTCCCTTTCGGTCATAAAGATCACAAAGAACCCCCAGGCGGCCACCTTTTCGCACGAAATTAACAAGAAGCTTGGCCACTCGCTGTCCGTTACGTCTTCCTGCATCGCCACCCTTCGCAAAAAGCCCCGCCGGATAAAGATTACGCCTGATTTTACGCACATATGTATCAATATAAGGATTATCAACCAGACGGTAAACTGCCCCCGGATTAAAACCGGCTTCAGTAAACGGAGAGACTGCCAGCTCCCAGTTCCCCGTATGCAAAGAAACAAGCATAATAGAGTCAGACTGAAAATCAGTATCCTGAAGCAACTCTCTGTTGACCAGATGCACACGCCTCGAATCTGACAGAATACGATCAAGCTGCATGGTCTCAGCCATAACCCTGCCGAGATTTTCCCACATCTGACAGGCTATCAGCTCCCTCTCTTCGGTTGTTTTGTCAGGAAAGGCAAGCTCCAGATTAGTAAGTGCTCGCTTATGCCTGCGATTTAAAGGAGCCAGAAAACGCCATATTCTCCCTGATATCGCCGCAGCCAGATCAACAGGCAGTAGCCGGACAAAGCCAACTATCCCGCGAAATAAAAGATATTCAATCCCGTATCTCAACCTTTGAAACCACTTCATATAAATCTCCGCAATCCATAATATGCAGCAGTAAATGAAATGGAACTTACAATAAAAGCTCACATACAAAATTGATATCAATCAATATTTCGAATTGGGAAAAGTCAATATTCCGTGACTGGGCTTAATGCGTCCAGGCCTTCAGGCGGCCATATCTGAAATTATCTGCATAGGATTTTTTCATAGGCTTGCGCTTGTGCGGTTTCTGCACAATATAATCCAGCCCTGCGCGCTTGGCATAGGCTATGGCATCACTTTTGGACTGAAAATGCATACGGACTTGCGACCGCATATCAGCAGAACTGGTCCATCCCATCAAGGGATCTATTTCTCGGGGAGTTTCTGGTTCGAACTCAAGAACCCAGCGCTTTGTGCGCGCTACGCCAGACTGCATGGCAGACTTGGATGGCTTGTATATTCTTGCAACCATAAAAAAACCTAATCTGTTAGGCCTGCTTCAAACAAATGGTCGGGGCAGCAAGATTCGAACTTGCGACCCCCTGGTCCCAAACCAGGTGCGCTACCAGGCTGCGCTATGCCCCGTCACTTGTGATTGAAGTCAGGGTTTTGCCCCTTTTCTGCTCTCCGGTCAAGACAGAAATTAACACATCGCCTAAAAATATTTACGAAAGCTCAAAATACCATAAAAAAGATGGTGTTTTGGGATGCTTTTTACAATATTCCGAACTTCTACGGAATATCATTCGCCTTAATATGAGCGAGAATTGTCAAGGTTTGCTCAATATCTCGCCTTTTTTTTAAGCAAGATGTTTAATTGGTTAATCGGGGGACTGGTATGGCAATATATTCAGGCGCTTAACCACTATCAAACAAACCAATAATTAAAGAAATTGAAGTGGCGTTTATGAAAGCACATCTTACTCACTCACTGGCAACCGGCGCAGTTGCCCTGACGCTCATGGCACCATTTGTTATCTCCACCAGCTCTTATGCTGATAATGAACAGCCTAAATTCAATGCTCAGTTTTTTAACTCTTCTAAAAGCGGAGATAAAGCAGTTGAAGAGGCCAAACAAAAAGCCCTGCAGAAAAAACAGGAAGATGCTCAAAAAGAAGCTGAAATAAAAGCAGCCGCAGAAAAAATCCGCCTTGAAGAAGAAAAAAGAGCAGAAATGCAACTCAGGCGAGAAGAGGCCGCTGAAAGAAGGCGTATCAAAGAAGCCAGGAAACAGGCTGAACAGGAAGCAAGGCGTAAGAAGCTCGCCAGACAAAAGGCTGAGCGGGATGCTCGCCGACAGGCTGAACTGGCAGAAAAGAAAGCACGTGAAGCAGAGCGTCTCGCAGCTCTCAAAGCGGAACGCCTTGAAAAACAAAATAAAGAACGGGCGCGAAGAAACGCTGCCAGACATGAAGCTGCTGCAATCAGAACAACGTCAGTTCATACCAAATCAAAAAAATTCGAAGCCCCTTCACCTGACGACCACGCAGCCCTGCACAAACACTACGCTAACTGGGTATCCTATTATGCAGGCGGCAGTGTTTCCAAAACTTCAATCGATGGCGACAGTGGCGCATCCCTTGGCGCATTTGCCGGTAAAAACTGGCAAAAAGGAAAATACGTATATGGTGTGGAAGGCGAACTGTCCCTGCTCAATGGTGACAAGACAAACTCTGACGGTTTGCACTTTGAGGCTGACTGGATGCTCTCTGCGAAAGGACGCGCCGGTTATCTGGTAAGACCCGACACCCTGCTCTACGCAACCGGTGGTATAGCCTTTGCCAACTTTGATATCAAACTGGACCGCCAGAACTATTCCGAAACTTTAGTTGGTTTTATTATCGGAGCAGGTGTGGAACATCAGCTGGATGAAGACTGGAGCGTTCGTGCAGAATATGCCTACACAGACTTCGGTACTGAAAAAGTCGGAAACTCGAGCTTTGATCCGGATATGCACGCTATCAAAGTTTCATTCTCATACAAATTCTAGACCGTTTCACGTTTAAATTGAAGCGGTCTAAACCTCTGTGCGCCGTCGAAAGTCCGACGGCGTATACCCACTCCACTTCACAAATGCCCGCGTAAAATTTGATCCATTATCAAATCCGATCAAAGGCGCAATTTCATTAATCGTCAGTTGCGTCGCACTCAGCAATTCCTTTGCCCTGCGATACTGGACATCTCTGCGCACCTCATCAAAACGCACGCCCTCCTCGTTAAGACGCCTTGTCAAAGTCCTGCTGCTCAGTCCAAGCGCAACTGCAACATCCTCTCTGGATGCATTGAACCCCGGTGTCATCAGTACAACATTGCGAACTCTGGCCTCAATAGATACCTGCATCTTGATCCGCTCAAGCATCCCATGACAGTTGTTAAGCGCTAACGACTTCATCACATCATTTGCCTGCCCGAAGGGGATATCCAGATAATCCTCGCTGAAAATAATCCTGCAACGCTCATGACCAAAAGAAATATTTCTACCCAGATAATGTTGATAGATTTCCCCGTTCGAAGGCTTTGAATAATCAAATTTATACCCTAAAGCCGGCTTGTCCGCTTTTAATAGAAAGCCTGCATTTGTACAGAACGCACTGGCCAGAATTTCGGTTTTGATAATTGAAACCCTGGAGCCGGGAGCGTAGTCCCTGTTAAGGTAAATATTCCCTTCACCCGCCATATCAGCTTCCAGAGCCGTCCCGCAACTCACCACGCCATAATATCTGCAAAACAGCGGCAATGCCTCTCGCCCGTTCCGGCACGTTACCAGTAACTGCCCAAGATCTCCTATTGTGGCAAAGGAAAACCAGATTCCATAACGAAACCAGAGATCAGGAGCATCAATCAGTTCATCGACCTGAGAGAGAAGTTCTGTATATGCCTCATCTGAAACACGGGCGTGAGGCATATCAAACTGATCCCGTGAAAAACCGGACCTCTCCAGCAAGGGAAGAATATCAACAGAATAAGCCTCACCAAGCTTAACCAGCATAGCCACATGCGCATAGGGAACAGACATCCGGGCTGACATATTCCCACGTGCGGCCTCTGTTTGGCCGACATTGACTATTTTTTGGCGCCCGTTGAGCTTCACAGATTACCTCATTTTTTTATTCTGCCTGAAACCTGAATATAGGCATGGATTAAATAAATGCAAAACAACTTCCTTGTTGAATTACTCGTCCCGGTCAGCCTTATGATCGTAATGTTTGGCCTCGGACTATCCCTGAGCCCGAAAGATTTTACGCGCCTGACAAAATACCCGAAAGCCGTAGCCCTTGGCTCCATCGGCCATTTTATCCTGTTGCCGCTCATAGGTATTGGCTGCATATACGCATTTTCCCTGAAGCCTGAATTCGCAGTTGGGATCATATTGCTGGTCTCCTGTGGAGGCGGCGTTGTATCCAATGCATTAACCCTGATTGCAAAAGGTGATACAGCCCTGTCAATCACCCTGACCTCAATAAGCCTGCCTGCCAGTATCATAAGCATACCGCTACTGACCAACTGCGCAATTCTGTACTATATGGGAACCACTCAGAATTTTTCTCTCCCGGTAATCGATACATTTGTCCGTCTCGTGGTTTCGCTCTGGCTTCCCATCGCTTTGGGAATGGTCGTAAAACACTTCTACCCGAAATATGCCGAGGCAATGGATCGCCCTGCCCGGATATTCTCAATGATCTTCATTCTCGTCTTAATGATAAGCATTATCATCGTTGAAAGAGACAGAATTGTCTGGGCACTCATCGAACTTGGACCGGCAACTTTCACATTAAATGCAGCAGCAATTCTGATAGGCCTGATTGGTTCGAGATTAATCAGACTGGACTATCGGCAAAGCGTAACAATTGGCGTAGAACTTGGCATTCAGAACAGCGCAACAGCTCTCTTCGTATCTCTGTCAATATTATCCAGCCCGACAATAGCAATCCCGGCAGCAGTCTATTCACTGATAGCCTTTATCAATGTTGCCATATTGATCCTGATTTTGAATTCAGGAATATTCAGATCAGCACAAACAGCAGGCGAGGTCAGATAATGAAAACGCAGGATTATAATATCGTCGTATTCGGAGCTGGTGCAATAGGAGCAACAATTGCTGCATGGCTCCATCAGGTTCATCCCAATACATACATTCTGGCACGCAACAAAACACTGGATGCCTTGAGGACAAAGGGCCTGACAACCTTCTCAACCGGTAAACCTTCTGAAACACACCATATAAAAACTCTGGAAACCCTCGCGGACCTTCCCCGTGTAGATGCGGTCGTCCTGTGCGTAAAAAATTACTCTCTGGAAAATGTAGCCCGGCAGATTAAAAATCAGACAGGTGATAACACCACAATTGTCGCTATTCAGAATGGCCTCGCCAATCAGACAATCCTGCCCAACCATTTCTCAAAAATCATTTATGGCATTGCCCAATATAATGCATGGAAAGAAGACCTCAGCACAGTCGGTTACAATCGCAAAAAAACTCTGATACTGGATAAATCACAAAAACAGAATATTCCAGACTTTGACCTCCTGACCTCCATTTTCAGTCAGGCAATGCCAACGCTTGCAACAGACCGCTTCAATGATGCAGCACACAGCAAGCTGATTGCCAACCTCACCAACTCACTACTGTCCTTAAGCGGCAAACCTGAAACCGCGGAACAGTTAAAAGCACTGCATAAATTATTTATCAAAGTCATGGAAGAAAGCCTTAATGCCATAGAAGCTGCAGGCTACAGACAGTTTCCAATGGAAGACATTCCCTCATGGAAAATCCTGAAACTGATGACTGTCATGCCTGCATTTCTTTCCAGAGGCCGTTTCCGGAAAGGACTGAAACAAGCCACCCTGACCAGTATGCAGCAGGATCTTATGCAGGGCACAGGCCTGTCAGAACTTGATACCATTAATGGTTATCTTTTAAAGCTGGCTGAAAAAAACAACGTCCCGGCACCATATAGTCAGGCACTATTCGATATCTGTCTGGACCATTTCCGGAATAATCCCGCAAAGCCAATGTCCCACACCACCGCATTAAAACTGATTGAAAATAAAATCAATAAGCCGAAAACAGATCAGAAACCTGCAGGCTTAAACCCGGAGGACTGAGTTTCAACTCACCATCACGCATAATAGCAGTAGCAATCCGCTCATCATCACGCTGATGGTGAATAAGCGTCCGCATTTCAGGGTCAACAATCAGATAGTGATATATACTGCCAACACGGAAATAATCCTGCAACTTAACCACAGCATCCCTGTGCGCCGTAGAAGGACTGAGCACCTCAATAACCACCACCGGATTATCAACTATTATATCATCATCCGGCAACTCGGCACCAGAATAGACCAGAGCATCCGGCTCAAAGGCTGTAAATTCATCAATACGCACAGTCGCCCCGTCAGGCAGAACATGACATTCCGTATCCGACTTTCTGGAAGCTTCAACCAGCGCCATAGCAACAGCAAGCTTGGTCTTCACATGCAAAAGCCGTTCAGGTGCCATCATCTGAGGGTAACCATCCATAAGTTCATAGCGTGAGCGTGATGACTGAGCATTCGCCCATGCTAAAAATTCCGTAATAGTCATACGATTTGCTAATGCGACTGTCATTGCTTTAACATAGCAGAGCTAAGGCCTTTTATTAAACCTTATAACCTGCCCTTCTTTCTTGGGTCGGCATAATGAATTACACTTAAAATATATTCTACCATAAATACTAACAAATAGAATACTACACTATCCGACTTTGGCTAACCTGTTGGCATTTACCACCTGAAGATCCTGCCCATTATAGCTGTCGACCAGTTCTGACGCAAAATCCCAGGGCGCATGAAGCCAGCAGGCATATTCATCTGAACTCAGGATCATTGGCATTTCTCTGGCATATGGCTGAACAACTCTGCTCCCCGGTACTGTTACCGGAAGAAAATGCAGACGCCCTTCCCTGCGAAACTGTACTCCGGCCAAGGCAAACAGGGAAAATGGCAGATCATCTTCAAAACAGAACCATGTCGGGTCACCTCCGGCAGCAAAGCTGGTTGCCGGTATCAGGCAACGGCGCGGCGGCTCCATCATGCTATGCCACTTCGGAATATCCATACCCGACAGGCTTGTAATACAGCCTTTGGAAGAAGATATAAGCCCCCACTGACCTGTCTCAAGCTCCCGCTTATATCCTTCACCAACTGTAACAAGCGGGGCAACATTCCCCGGCTCTAAAAATAAATTACGCCTGAATGCAGGAATATGACCCGCTATCTTCAAACGGAAGTGTCTCTGCACTTCTATTAGACTTGCTGTCTGACTATATAAGTTCATATCAATTACCTATCATAAAAAGAACAAAAAGAGAACATTTCTAATCAGACAATTCACAGAACAAAGTGAACTATTCGTTAACGGTGAGGAATCTAATGAAAAAAATTATACTTGGAGCAATTTTTCTGGCATTTGGAACAGCAACATCCTGGGCAGATAAGAAAGCCCCTGAAAACACCTCAGGCAGCTCAGACGTTATTGTAGAAGGCCAGTCAGCCAAACGCGCCGGAGACATAGACCCCGCAGATGCCATATACTCTACAAACGTCTTTTTTAACGGCAAACCCGCAATCATCGGATGCCGGAAGGGGATCCCGATTACGGCAAAAAGTGTTTTTATAAATGGAAAACCAAAAGTGCTGGGCTGCAAAAAGCCTCAATAGTGGAAATCCGCACATTGATCTCCACAGAAGAAATGGGCCCGTTGGTAATACCCAATTGCTGCTTTTCATTCCCTGTGGAATCATAGATGTTCCTTCGTTCAGTATAAATAAGGCAAACATAGTTTTGGACTCGCATAAATGAACACCATTGAAAATATCGTCGCTACGGAATTAAGCATCCGCCCGGAACAGGTTAAAACCGTCATGGAGCTGATGGCTGAAGGCTCTACCATCCCCTTTATCGCCCGTTACCGTAAAGAAAAAACAGGCGGTCTGGATGACACCCAGCTACGAAACCTTGGTGAGCGGGTAAAATACCTCACAGAACTGGGCGACCGCCGCGCCAGTATCGTCAAATCAATAGAATCTCAGGAAAAGATGACCCCTGAGCTTATCAAAGCCCTGAACGAGGCTCAGACCCGTGCAGAGCTGGAAGACATCTATCTTCCATATAAGCCAAAGAGACGAACCAAAGCCCAGATCGCCATTGAAGCTGGCCTTGAGCCACTGGCAAACCTGCTGATCGAAAACCCGTCTCTTACGCCCGAAACAGAAGCTGCAAAATTCATTGATGCTGATAAAGGTGTCGCAGATGCTGCAGCCGCCCTTGATGGCGCAAAGCAGATCCTTGTCGAACGCTTTGGCGAAAATGCAGATATGATCGGCCAGCTCCGCGAAAAAATGTGGAACAACGCCATCATGGTCTCAACCCTTGTCCCCGGCAAGGAGGAGGACGGCGCAAAATTCTCTGACTATTTCGACTATAGGGAAGACATCAAAAAAATCCCATCCCACAGAGCCCTCGCCCTGTTCAGAGGCCGCAATGAGGAGCTTCTACGCATTGACCTGAACTGGGAAGACGAAGCTCTGAAAGCTGGCGAACACCATCCGGCCACATCAATCATCTCCAATACGTTCGGTATCCATAATACAGGAAAACCCGGTGATGTATGGCTCGCAAAAGCGGTCAATGACGCCTGGCGCATCCGTATCAAAATGCGTCTGGTAACGGACCTCCTGCTCCGCCTGAGAGAAGCCGCAGAAACCGAAGCAATCAAGGTATTCTCGGACAACCTGAAAGACCTGCTATTGGCAGCACCCGCAGGCCCCAAAGCCGTACTCGGCCTGGACCCTGGCTTCCGCACAGGCGTAAAGCTCGCTGTTATCGACACCACAGGAAAACTGGTAGACACAGCCACCATTTTCCCACACGTGCCGCGCAACCAGTGGGACCAGTCAATCGCAATTATCGCAGCTCTGTCTGCCCGTCATAAAGTAGACCTCATTGCAATTGGAAACGGAACCGCCTCTCGCGAAACGGAAAAACTCGCAGGCGACGTCATCAAACGCCACCCGGAACTCAAGCTGAAAAAGATCGTCGTTTCAGAAGCAGGCGCATCGGTCTATTCCGCTTCCGAACTCGCAGCCAAAGAATTCCCGGACCTCGATGTCAGCATCAGGGGAGCGGTTTCCATCGCACGCCGCCTTCAGGACCCTCTTGCAGAGCTTGTAAAAATTGAGCCAAAATCAATCGGTGTCGGACAGTACCAGCACGACGTAAACCAGACACAACTGGCAAGATCACTGGACGGTGTAATCGAGGATTGCGTGAACAATGTGGGCGTCGATATCAATATGGCTTCCGCCGCCCTCCTGAAACGCGTAGCCGGATTAAATCAGAATATCGCAGAAAATATCGTTCAGTGGCGCGATGAAAACGGCGCATTTAAAGCCCGTACCGAATTGAAAAAAGTTGCACGTCTGGGCCCTAAAGCCTTTGAACAGGCAGCAGGCTTCCTCCGCATCATGAACGGCAAAAATCCGCTTGACGGATCAGCCGTACACCCGGAAGCCTATGATGTGGTCAAGAAAATCGCAGCAAACTCCAACCGCGATGTCAAAACAATCATCGGCGACGGAATGTTCCTGAAAAGCGTCAAGGCAGCGGACTATACAGACGATAAATTCGGTATTCCAACAATCACTGACATCATAGAGGAGCTGGAAAAACCTGGCCGTGACCCACGCCCTGAATTTAAAGCAGCAGAATTCCTCGAAGGCGTTGAAACCATTCAGGACCTGAAACCCGGCATGATACTGGAAGGCTCAGTCACCAACGTCACCAACTTCGGTGCATTCGTTGATGTCGGCGTCCATCAGGATGGTCTCGTACACATCTCTCAACTTGCCGACAAATTCGTCGAAGACGCGCGCCAGGTCGTCCGTACAGGAGATATCGTCAAGGTCAAAGTCATGGAAGTTGACGTGGCACGCAAACGTATCGGCCTCAGTATGAAACTGAACGAACGCCCTGACGAAAACAGCCAGCCTGCCCGCGATCAGAACAAAGGCAAAAACTCCGGTAAAGGTGGCGGCAAAAAATCCGGCAAACCTTCATCAGGCGGCGAAACAGCCTTCGCAGCAGCTCTGAAACGGGCACGTGGCTAAAAGATAATAAGCGGGAGCTTCACAGTTCCCGCTTAACAACACAGGCTCACCATGATCAAACGCGTCTCAATGTGGAAATTGCAGAACAGGCAGACAGCCGAAGAAATGAAAACTTCCCTTCTGTCTATGAAAGGCAATGTTCCCTCACTGCTCGACATTGAAGTAGGCATCAATTTTTCTGCATCAAAATCAGCTTACGACATTGTCTTTATAGGTCAGTTCAAAGACCGGGCAGCTCTGCAGGAATTCGAAACAGACCCGTTTCACAAATCCGTAGGCGAACGTGTTGATGGCCTGAAAGAAAACAGACATGTCGTCGATTTTGAAATTGCTGAATAACTACCTGCTGTGACCACTGAAAAAACGCCATGACGTCGCCGCAAGATTAATACGCTCATTCATAACATCAAACTGATGCCCAACGGCTTCCAGAAAACGTAACTTGAATGGAACCCCTGCATCTTTCATAAGACTGCTGACATCCCCTACAGGCGTATAATATTCACGTCTGAAAAGACCAACCTTGGAAACACCACCTTCAATCGGCACAACAAGATCATCCCCCCCATGAATATGCAGCACGCCCTTCAACCCATGCGGCTTGCAACTGTCAGACATCAATGTACCTGAAATTGCAACAATAGCGGTAACCGTCTGAGGATATTCGCATACATACCGATAGGCCATCATCGCACCATTGGAAAAGCCCATCATATAGATACGCTTTGGATCAGCATTATGCTCATCTATGGCATGGCGAATAAAACCCTTGATATATCCGACATCATTCTTGTGTCGCCACTCGGCCGGACCGCAACAGACACCCGCGTTCCATGTCCGTCGTCTGCGCGACAATCCTCCCGGATTACCACTCAGATAGGCAACCAGAAAGCCATGCTTCTCCATTTCAAGCCGCATATTATGAATAATACTGCGCTTCATGGTCAGAGCATTGCCGGTTGCTCCATGCAACACAATAATGATTGGCATTTTTTCACGGAATTCATGCTCTGAAGGAGCGTCAATAATATAAGGTCGGCCCTCAAAATACTGCCTGCTCGATATATCTCTGTCGCCTGCATGAGCCAATTGAACAAAGCATAAAATAAAACACATAAAAGCCAACACTGTCAGCTTGGTATTTCTCCATAACTTTCCCATAAATGCCCCACATGAAAATTGCCAGATAGCCGAAATATAAGCCTATTCTATATTCAGACAATATTTATTTCACGTTGCATTCGATCTGCCTGTTACCCATGCGAAGAAAACTGTGTAACTGTCGGAAAACAGTCACACAGTTGCACCTGAACTATCGGGGTTGTGTTTTGGTGCTGAAAAAGCGCCAGGCAGTTATAGGAATATTCACCGCTGAATTAATATCACGCAAACCATGTCCAACATCTTCCAGAGGTATAAATTTGAATGGTACACCTGATTTACTCATAAGCCTCTTCGTATCAGAAACTGAAGTAAAGTTATTCTCTTTACGGAACCTTTTAACGAGCCCGCCTCTGATAGGAACAGTCTCATCGCTCTCACCATGAATATGCAGCACACCTTTAAGTCCGGATGGCCTGCAACGCCTTGTCATAACGGTTCCTGAAATAGTTACAATAGCCGCAACCTTGCGCGGATGCTCACATGCATAACGATACGCCATCATGGCCCCATTGGAATGCCCCATCAGATACACCCGGCCTGGATCAGCATGAAGCCTGCGAACCGCGTGTTTAATAAATCTGTCTATAAAGCCAACATCATCAATATTTTCCGCTTCTGAAGTTCCGCAACAGGTCCCCGC
Source organism: Methyloligellaceae bacterium (assembly GCA_050633205.1). Classification (GTDB taxonomy): domain Bacteria; phylum Pseudomonadota; class Alphaproteobacteria; order Rhizobiales; family CBDHHC01; genus CBDHHC01. Next base: position 30,070 of record JBOEGA010000006.1, read on the forward strand.
GTTCCAGGTTCCTCTGCGTGGCAGCAATGGAATTGGGTTACCATTCATATAGGCAACCATAACGCCATACTTCTCGATAATCGGACGCATATCAGCATTAAGGTTGCGCTTCACTCCTCTGGCATTCCCCATGGCACCATGCAGAAAAATGATAAGCGGTCGCCTTTTTCTGCTGTGCTCTCTTGAGGGAACATCAAGAATATATCTGCGCCCTTCGAAACGCTTCCTGGATGAAAGATCCGGGTAGCTTTCATACGCATATGAATTTGAAATAAGTATAGAAAGTGACAACACAAATGATGCCGCCAAAATGCAGAATGCTCTGATTTTTCTCATGCACAACCGCTCCTGTTTCTCAATTAATTATTATGGAGAGGTCTACGTAATAGAAAACAAAAATCTGTCGCGACAAAAAAAGCAGGCAGAGTTTACCCTGCCCGCTTCAGTTCATAGTACAGTAAAAGCCTCAGGCTTAACTGGTAAAGTATTGACCACCATTCACCGTCAGGGTAGAGCCCGTCATAAAGCCTGCGTCATCTGCGGCAAGAAATGCCACACAACGCGCAATCTCTTCAGCCTGTCCCAGACGGCCGACAGGAATTTGACCAACAATACTCTCCAGAACCTTCTCGGGAACTGCCGCAACCATCTCGGTCGCAATATAACCTGGAGCAATACAGTTAACAGTAACGCCTTTTCTTGCACCTTCCTGGGCGAGAGCCTTGGTAAATCCAATAACCCCGGCTTTTGCAGCAGAATAGTTAGCCTGCCCCATCTGGCCTTTCTGACCATTTATGGAAGAAATATTGATGATCCGGCCAAACCCGCGATCACGCATTCCACTGATCAGTGGCTGAACCATATTGAACATGGAACCAAGATTCACATTGATAACATCCTGCCACATCTGAGGTGTCATTTTATGAATCATCGCATCCCGTGTAATCCCTGCATTATTGACAAGAATATCAACCGGCCCAACTTCACTTTCGACCTTTTCCAGACCAGCCTTACAGGAATCATAATCCCCTACATCCCATTTGAAAGTAGGAATATCATTGGCATCCTGAAATTTTTTGGCGGCTTCATCATTCCCAGCGTAATTTGCAGCAACCTTGTAACCCTTGGCTTTCAGCCCCAGAGATATCGCTTCACCAATACCTCTGGTTCCTCCTGTAACCACTGCTACTCTCGTCATATACAGTCCTCCTATAGATCTTTTATCACTTTAATATCCCGGAATGGTCGTATACTGCTTGACGCAAATCAAACAGCTTCAACACACATGGCAATTCCCATGCCACCACCAATACAAAGTGTAGCAAGACCTTTTTTCAGGGAAGAACGCTTCAGCTCATGAAGCAATGTTACAAGTACACGTGTTCCTGATGCTCCGATCGGGTGACCAATGGCAATCGCACCACCATTTACATTCACCTTCTCAACATCCCATCCAAGGGCTTTATTCACGGCACATGCCTGAGCAGCAAAAGCCTCATTGGCTTCAACCCGGTCAAGATCCTGAGGTGACCAGCCCGCTTTCTCAAGCGCCTTTTTCGAGGCAGGAATTGGCCCGGTTCCCATAACCGATGGATCAACACCAGCCTGAGCCCATGACACAACTTTTGCCAATGGCTGAAGACCGCGCTTTTCAGCTTCCGCCATTGTCATCATAACAACTGCTGCAGCACCATCATTCAATCCGCTGGCATTAGCCGCTGTAACTGTGCCTGTCTCTCTGTCAAAGGCCGGGCGAAGCTTGGCAGCCTGCTCCATGCTGGCTTCATCCCGAATATGCTCATCCTCATCAAAAATAATTTCCGCACGTCTGCTCTTGATCGTAACAGGAACAATTTCCTCTTTAAAATTGCCTGCTTTTTTGGCTGCTGATGCTTTATTTTGCGATGCTACAGCAAACTCGTCCTGCTGCTCTCTGCTTATTTCATACTCTTTTGCAACATTTTCAGCCGTAATGCCCATATGGTAGCCGTTAAATGCATCCCAGAGACCATCCTTGATCATTGAGTCGATAAAATTCAGATCCCCCATCTTCTGCCCTTTACGCAGATCTGCACAATGCGGCGCCAGACTCATACTTTCCTGTCCACCTGCGATTACAATTGAGGAATCTCCCTGTCCGATTGCCTGAAAACCCAGTGCAACGGCACGTAGTCCTGAACCACAAACCTGGTTGATTAGCCAGGCCGGTGTCGCAATATCAAGTCCGGCACCAATAGATGCCTGCCTTGCAGGGTTTTGGCCTTGCGCCGCCGTCAGTACCTGTCCAAGAATAACTTCAGATATGTCAGATGAATTGAGGTTGGATTTTTCAAGGCTGGCCTTGATCACGACCTGTCCAAGTTCATGGGCCGGAGTTGTTCCCAGCGTCCCGCCAAAACTACCAACCGCAGTCCTGACTGCACTCGTAATTACAATCTGGTTCGCATCACTCATAATATTTCCTCTTTATATGGAGCCTGTTTTAGGGCACGGCTTGTATCATTACTGATAATAACGACTATTAGAAGATATTCCACAAGACAGGGCAATGTAAAAATATGTGCTCTTTTAAAGTATTGCTCAGGCATATACAAATATTTTCCCATAACATCAGTATTAATTACTGTAGCCTTCAACCAGCCTTTTGCAATTAATAACACTCGCCATACTGATCCTTATGCATTATCCTTGCCAGACAGCTACCCCCGACTTGATATGTGTCAAGTCAGTTTGATTTTATGCAGATATGTATCGGCAGTTTTCCATTCCCACTCACCTTAACAACAACTACACCTCTAATTTTATTTACTTTCTTCATAAGTACGAGTAAAGTTCGCCTGTAATATTCGAGTGGTGAATGTAGACATACATCTTCACGATAATTTTAACGACCCATTGAGAAAGTACCTATAGATCGTGCGCAAAGATAAGCGAACTGAAAACGGCCAGATTGTTATTAAAAAATATGCGAACAGACGCCTCTATAACACTGATACCAGCGCATATGTAACGCTTGATGATCTCGCTCAAATGGTACGCTCTGAACGGGACTTTGTTGTATTCGATGCAAAAACGGGTGAAGACCTTACCCATGCTGTATTGACTCAGATTATCGTTGAGCAGGAAAGCAAGGGAGAAAACCTTCTTCCGGTTCCATTCCTCCGCCAGCTGATTAAATTTTACGGTGATAATTTTGGCCGCCTTGTTCCAACCTATCTGGAAATGAGCCTGAATAACCTCACAAAAGAGCAGGATAAGTACCGTAATCAGTTTGAAAGCGCTTTTGGAGCAAACCCTCTGGAAGCCATGCAGGAACATGCCAAAAAGAATATGGCTGTGTTTGAACAGACTATGTCCATGTTTTCACCTTTTACACCTCCCTCTGGCGATGAAGAGGAGGAAAGTAAAAAGGATAGAAAAAAAGGCGATAATTCAGTTTCTGATGAACTAAAAGAGTTGAAGTCACAACTCTCGTCCATGCAGAAAAAGATCGACGAACTATCCTGAATTATAAGATATCGGCTACTAACACTGGATGAGCTCTAAAAACGAGAGGTCAGATATGTCTTCGACCATGATCGCATGTCATTCCATCATCAGACAGGCTTCCGAGGCATATTTCCGTTCAGTCTGGATTGAGTCTCCCGCAATAATTTATGTCCGCCAGGGCAGCAAATATATTGAAACAGATGACAGCAAAATCCGGATTTCCGAAGAGCAGGCAGTAATTTTTTCACCCGGTCAGATACTGGGGATCAAAAACCGTCCCAACGAAAGCTCTGATTACCTTGCCGATGTTTTTACATTTGATGTTGAACTGGTCAAAAAATGCTACTCATCAATCAATGCTCAGGCCCCTGCAGACTCAAACTTCTCGGCCATCGCAGTAAATACGGAAATGCAGGGTGCCTTTTCCAAAGCCAAACAGGACCTTATCGCACAGGAAATTCCGGATAATATTATCCAGCACCGGGCAACAGAGCTCCTGCTCTGGCTAAGTGAAGCCGGCGTATACTTCCGGATTGCAAATGAACCGACAATCCATGATCGTGTAAGAAAACTGTTATTGTCAGACCTTGCCCGCAACTGGCGGGCACAGGAAGTCGCTCAGCATATGGCAATGAGCGAGCAATCCCTCAGACGACATCTGGCCGAAATGAAAACCACATTCAAGGATATCCTCACAGAAGCCCGTCTTGGCCGTGCACTGGATCTCCTGCAGACAACAACACTTCCCGTAACAGAAATCGCCTATGAAATCGGATATGGTTCCCCCTCCAGCTTTACCGAACGCTTCAAAAGCCGCTTCGAAATCCCGCCAACTGCGATCAGAAAAAAGCTGATTTGAGCGAATTCAGATAATCTTTGAGCGAAAAGCGAAAGTTTATTTGTCCGCCCCTTGTTACTGTCCTCTCGAACACAACAACAGAGGACAAAACAATGAAGAATTTTATACAGCTAATTGTTTTTGCTGGTTTTTTATCCGTATCATCAATTTCCCATGCTGGTGACTTCAAACTAAGCAGTACTGATATCAGTGAAGGACAAAAGCTTAAATCTGAGCAGGTTTTTAACGGTTTTGGCTGTAAAGGCGGTAACATATCTCCTGCACTAAAATGGACAGGCGCACCAAAAGGAACAAAAAGCTTCGTAATAACAGCATACGACCCTGATGCTCCAACCGGTTCAGGATGGTGGCACTGGACACTTGCAAACATTCCCGCAAATGTAACATCTCTTCCTGCAAATGCCGGAAACGGAAAGAACCTGCCAAAAGGAGCTCTGCAGACAAAATCTGATTACGGCACAACAGGATTTGGTGGCGCCTGCCCTCCTCCTGGAGAAGTTCACCGTTATATATTCACAGTCTATGCTTTGAAAACAGACAAGCTGGCAATAAAAGCAGACAGCTCTAATGCACTGGTTGGCTTCATGACAAAAGCAAATGCAATTGCACAAGCGTCAATAACAGCCGTCTACAACAGATAATTGAAAAACACAGTCAGCGCTTACGACTTCTTCTTGGTAACAGCAATAATCCCGACAAAGGGAGCAAATGGAACAGGAACTTTTTCTCCCGCCCTCCACATTTGCGAAATTGACCCATCAAGATAAAGCGCTGACTTACATTTCAGCTTCGTCTTCATATATTGAGCAATTTCCCAGAAGGTTACAGGCACTTTTGAAATCACAAAAACAATTTTTCCGTCATGCCGCACACCAACAGCATTGCGTACATATTTGCTTTTTGATGACTTGCGGAACCTGGGATGAATACCACTTTGATCAAACAGTAATGGACCGCTTTGCGTAGCCCATAAAGCTTTTATATTCCTGTTAAGCTTGCGGGTACGGACAACCCTTGCCCCATTCTTGTCAATATAGAAAATACCATTCGGCTTTAAAAAGAAATTGCCACCACCACGAGACTTGTTCACCCGGCGCAGCACTTTACCATTCTGCACAAACCAGCCCAGTGGAGCATAGTCTTTGCCATAAATACCGGCGTTAGTCAGACCAAGAACTGTCTTGCCTTCCGCCTCAAGTTTTTTCTTAACAGCGGCCAGAGTAATATAGGGCTTACCTTCAGCATTTTTCCAGTGCATGGAAATATCATGCTGCTTCAGATCATAAATCCCGACACGGAACTTATCAGCCTTGCCAATTCCTGACAGAAATGGCCACACAGCAATAAGCACACCTATGCGAATAGCATTCGCAACCCGGCCTGACACAAACATTATCTACCCCAAAAACTAAATATCAAAATCAGTCGAGAGCAATACGGCTTGCGACAGCCCCATGCTGATCCCGGTATTTGGCATTTTCTCTTTTATTATAAGGATGTAAAGCAGGAGATGACAGAACCTGAAAACCCAGCGCACAAACTGGCATACCAGGCTTCAGCCCCAACGGAGACCGACCGCAATTGAAAAACTCCAGTACAATCTGCCCCGACCAGCCCGGATCAACAAAATGCGCAGTGGCATGAACCATCAGACCAAGCCTGGCCAGACTCGAACGGCCATTAAGGATTCCGCATAAACTGTCAGAGATAGTAACCTTCTCCAGCGTAGCCCCGAGCACCAGTTCCCCCGGATGAAGATAAAAGGCTTCATCATCGCCAATAGTGACTTCATCAATCATTACATTATCGATGGTCTTGGCCAACTGCTCTCTCGGCTGCCACAAATCTATATGAGACCCCGTATGCATGGAGAAAAGGCGAAAATTATTACCCAGCCTGAGGTCAACAGATGCGCCCTGAATCTCGACTTCATTTGGCGCCGGATCAATAGCAATCTCGCCTTTTTCAATTCTGGTGATGATGTCTCCATCAGAGAGTATCATAGTCAGCCCCTCCATATTGGCAGCTCTCAATATTCATCCGCTCCATACAAGGCCGGATAATACTGATTTTCAGCGTCTACCATACAGCTCTATATCACTGTAAGCCATGCACAGTTTATAATTAATCAAACGTTAAGATGATGGGGCGGAACATAAGAGAAACGAGTCATGTAAGCAATAAAATAATGATAAAGGCCTCATTCCCCGCCAGAGGAATGAAGCTCAAAAACCTGAACAACGAGAAATTATCAACCACCATTCCGCTTCATATGAGAAAGAAGAGCTGGTGAAGCCTGACCGGTAATTAGCAGACCATATTCATCCTGATAACGGCTGATTGCTGCAGAAGTCTGGCGCCCCATCATACCATCGACCGGACCAGGTCTGTATCCCAGGCGGTTTAGTGCACCCTGAATTCTGCGAACAAGTGGTTTGGAAGATGCCGGCTCATCCATAATATAGACATACCGCTCTTCATAATATCGGTCTCTGCGGCGATCTTCTTCCATCGCCCCACCGATAATACCAACAGCACCACCAATGGCAGCTCCTCTGCCCATGCCTTTGCCGCCACTGATTATGCCGCCCAGAAGCGCACCGCCAATGGCACCCTGCAGCCCTCTTTGAAGCGGATCCGCAAAAGATGGAATAATCATTGATGCTGACAGAAAGCTTGCCAGAACAGAAACTCTGAAAAACGTAGATATAGCACTCATTGAACTTCTCGCTACTGCCCGTAATAGGTTTACATTTCCCCCTATGTAAACATAGATTAGTCAACAAATAACAAATCCGGAGCAAGACCAGAGAAAAATCATGGCTATATTTATGTCAGATTTTAATAAACAGTGTTTAGCTCAATCTTTAGACATTTTGGAGAAAGTCTACTTGCTGGCGATAAGAACACCGGTTGAATCTTCTATCACCATTCCCCCGATTATCAGAGCAGCAAAAAAGGCAATAATAAAAGACCACTCAAGAATTCCTCTATACATCAACTTCCGCAATTGCTCTCGCTCAGCAAAACTATCAGTTTGCTTCAGGGCCTGTGAAATACCATATATGTTACGCGGTTTAAGCCAATAGAACCCGTCAGACATCCTTTTCCTCCCAAAACGTCTGCCCTGCAGAAATGATACGCATAAAAAAGTAGACGAATAAAAAAAATAGCATTTTTGAGTAAAAGAAACCTGACCAGAATTAAAATAACTTCGTTGAAAAGCCGCGTTTTTTTCAGCAGGAAACCAAAATTTCCATATGCGTCAGCATACCACAGTCAAGGGTAAAATTTCGAATCATTCTTTTGTCTGATCAACTTTTGTTGTTAGTAAGAAACCGCCTGCTCAACCTTACCCCCTCCGGCTAAGGCTGAAGTAATTTCGGACCGGATACTTTCAAGCGTAAACGGCTTGGTGATTATCCCCCGAACCTGCTGGCTGAAGACCTTCTCTTCATTATAGTCACCGGCATAACCGGTCATAACCAGAACAGGAAGATTGGGTACGATATCCGCAATCTGCTGAACAAGCGTCACCCCGTCAGTTATAGGCATTCGAATATCAGTAAGAAGCAGGTCATAGGCATCAGCATCAGCAAGAAGTCTCTCCAGAGCTTCCTGCCCGTCATGAACAGCAACAACTTCATGCTTGTCCATCTCCAGCGCCAGTCGAACAAAATCACGAATAGCAGCATCATCTTCTGCAAGCAGAATCTTGGCCATGAAATTAATCTCCTTCGCATTAAGCGAATGAGATTATTGCATGATTCGGCCAATATACGGGAGTTCTCTAAGCCTGTGATCCAGGTCCATACCATACCCGACGACAAAGACATCCGGGCATTCAAATACACTGAAATCTGCATCCACAGGAACAACACGCTGATTTTTCTTGTCAAGCAGCGCGCACGTGGAAACAGATCTGGCCCCGCGATCCAGAATAAGTTTTTTTGCAAAATCCATTGTACGCCCGGATTCCAGAATATCATCCACAATTAAAACATTCCGACCAAGCACTGGGCGGTTAAAATCCCGAACTATTGACACCTTACCCGACGACCTCATCTCTCCCCCATAACTGGACAGAGTAAGAAAATCGACTTCCGGACTTAGGCCACAATGATGAAAGGCTCGTATCAGATCAGCGGCAAAAACAAAGCTCCCGCTCAAAACAGCAATCACAACAAAATCATCAAGACCGGCCTCGGATATATCCCTGGCAACCCTTGTAATATGACGGGCAATTTCCTCTTCTGAAAAGAGAACTTCTATTTCAGGCTTTGAACTGTTTTTTGATGCCATATTATTTAATAGCGGATATCATGCGCTCCGCTCCTAGCTTCCCTCGTTACCACCATCAGCAAAGCGAAGCTCTACTGAGTGCACCAGTTCTGACGGACTAAGCAATTTAAACGCAAAAGGCAGGTTTTTACGTGGCATAACCTGCTGAATTTCAATTTTCTTGGGACGATAATAAAGTTCGGCCCCCGATTTGTCCCTGAAAGCAAAAACAATCGTGGGTACCTGAATAGGTCTGTTGGTAACATTGACTATTTCACCTGCAATACGAAGCACAGGCCTGCCTGCCTCAGTATCCCATTTATGTTCAACACCTTCAAACTTCAGACCGCGAACATTCACATCAATTCCCAGAGCAGCATATATATGGGCAGAAGTGGGCAGTCTCTTCACAATTCCCACTCTGAACATATAGGCGGATAAAAAGATAACAAATACTGCCGCAGAAAATGCTGCCCAGCCAATCATAACCTTGCGCGGATCATCAGGGACAGCAGATACCATAGTTGGCGGAACCGGTATTGCAGGAGGAACCGCAACCTCTTCCTGTTCCTGTTGCCTTAGAGCCTGTATAAACGGATCATTTTCATCATCTTCAGGTTCTGGCTCAGGTTCCTGACTTTTATCTTCCTCTATAGCCCCGAAGTTTTCAGGTTCGAACTCTGGTTCAGGCTCTTCTTCCTGTTCCATTGCCCCGAATGAAGCTGAATCATCTATGGCTTCAAACTTTTCTTCTTCAATAATCGGGTGGGCATCTTCATCCGCCATCGTTTCACGGAAATCGATATCCTGCTCACCTGCATCTGTTATTTCAGGAGCTTTTGCTTCTATTTCCTCATGGGGAGGAGTTTCATCAACTTCTTCAACAGCAATTTCAGCTTCCTGCTCTTCTTCTGCTTCTGCCTCTTCCTCAACTTCAGGTTCCGGAATTGGCTCTTCAGCAGGCATGGCATGCCACACATGAGAACACCGCGCACACTTAACCTTCCTTCCCTCATCGGGCAGGACAGACGGCGTTTCATAACAGGTTTGGCAATTAGGACACTCTAAGATCATTGGTTCCCAGACTCAAATGTAGTTAATAATAGGGCCTGATGACGTTTATAAACGAATTAAATCATAAAAATGACCCAAAAGACGTTAATTTCCGCGAATTGTTTAAAAATTACATCTCAAAACCATTGATTTGACCTAATATATGATTATCCGATTGATCTTCATTGCCAAGGCCCCCTATAAAGGCATCATAAATATTATAATTTTTCAAGGGAACAGCGCTTTGATCCGAATGGAAAATATTGGGATACGTTACGGCCGAGGGCCTGAAGTATTAAAACGTGTTAATATCCACGTAAGACCTGGGAGCTTCCACTTCCTGACTGGTCCGTCGGGTTCGGGAAAAAGTTCGCTCATGCGACTTGTCTTCATGTCAATGCATCCGACTGAAGGTAACCTGCACCTCTTTGGACAAAATGTAACCTGGGTTAAACCTGCAAGACGTGCCCAGTTGCGACGCCGGATCGGCATCGTATTTCAGGACTTTCGCCTGCTTGACCATTTGACGACATGGGAAAATGTAGCACTTCCCCTTCGGGTACTGGGAAAACGCATCTCCGACTATAAGGAAGATGTCACCGACCTTCTTCAATGGGTGGGACTGGGAGATCGAATGTATGCTTATCCCCCTATACTATCGGGTGGAGAGAAGCAGCGTGCGGCAATTGCCAGAGCAGTAATCGGTAAGCCTGAACTCTTGCTCGCCGACGAACCGACTGGTAACGTTGACCCGCAAATGGCACAAAGACTACTCAGATTATTTATTGAACTCAACCGCTTGGGAACTTCCGTAATAATTGCAACACACGATCACCAGTTGATGAAACAGTATAAAGCTCCTCGTCTCGAGCTTCATGATGGCTTCATTAATATCGTGAACTAAAAAAACAGAGCTTTTAATGACGGCCTTTAAGACCAGGCAAAAAAATTGAGATTATTCAGGAATGACAACATTCGCTCCAAAATCCCTACCGACACCTCCAGGAGGTAAATCCCAGGAATTTTACTCTCCTGCAAGGCAGTCAAGGGCAGCAGCACCGATCGTACCCGCTGGATCAGTAACAGGTAAGTCACTCACTGTAGTGATAACAATCATGTGCCACCTTTCATGTCTGATGGCTGGTTCTGTGTATTTATTGAACAGGCAGGCTTCAAACTGGTTTAATGAAATAGCCAGTGAAGTCACTGTACAGGTTAAGCCGATTGTCGGCGCTGATAATGACAGACGCGCTGATAAAGTTGCTCGTTTTTTGAAAACACAGCCCGGGGTCGCAGGGGTAAACCCCTTATCGGAGAAAGATTCAGCCGCACTGGTTGAGCCCTGGTTCGGAAGTGGTGAAGTTCTGAATACTCTCCCCATTCCACGATTAATCGCTATCGTTATTGATAAAAGTAATCCGCCAAACCTGGATCAGCTCAGACAAACAATCAAAAGAAGTTTTGACGGTGTTGTTCTGGACGATCACAGGCATTTCCGGTCTGAAATTCTGGAGGTAACACGCACGCTCGCCCTTGGCGGAATAGTCATGCTTCTCCTTATGGCCGCGGCGACCACAGCAATTATTATCTCGGCAACCCGAAGTGCCCTTGCATCAAATAAGGAGATTGTGGAAGTTCTCCACTTTGTTGGTGCCACCGACAGCTTTATTGCCCGCGAATTTGAGAAGCACTTCCTGGCACTGGGTATACGGGCCGGTCTCATTGGTGCAATCTCTGCCGGCCTGGTTTTTGCCCTGATACCTTTATCGATTAAATCCCTTGAAGGACAGACATTCACCCTTAGAGAGGCATCCGATATTTTAGGAACAGCTACTCTTGATCTGCCCGGCTATATAATACTTATAATTGTCGTTATTGTCATAGCAGCAATCTGCATGCTGACGTCCAGATATGGCGTATATCGTATTCTGAATACACAGAACTAACAGGATGACTGTATTTACCTGAAAAGTTCATGTAGAAAATCTGCGGGTTTAAATCTCGCAGATTATAATAATAAATCGGTAGCATAATCAGACACCGAAAAAACAAGAACAGAGGCAATGCCACTTTTGTTGAAAAACAAAACGATAACCATAATAGTAGGGCTGATATGCGCATCCCTGATAACGTTACTGTTAGGCTTTCTGATATTTATCAGTTCAGTAAACAGTAAACCTCGGCTGCGGGGAAACGCCGACGCAATTGTTGTACTGACAGGGGGCCCTTCCCGCATTGAAGAAGCCGTCCGGTTGCTGGCTGAAAAGAGAGGAAAGCGGCTTCTCATCAGTGGAGTACATCCCTCAACGTCTCGTCGTGCCCTGACAAAGCTTCTCCCTGAACACAAACGCCTGTTTAAATGCTGCATTGATATAGGTTATCTGGCAACCGATACGATTGGTAACGCTTCAGAAACCCGTGATTGGGTTAATCACAGAGGCTTTGACTCTATAATTGTTGTCACTGCCAGCTATCATATGCCAAGGAGTATGCTGGAACTCCGAAGAGTCCTGCCAAATGTTAGACTGATTCCTTACCCTGTATCCGTACAGAATGTTCGTATAGAAAGCTGGTGGGCATATCGTGGAACACTATGGCTCCTGACCAAGGAATATTTTAAAACACTCTCTGCCCTGAGCAGGCTTGGCGCCAGCCGTGTAACCTACTATGTTGCCGAGTAAATCAGAAAATAGATAAAACGGCCCTGAAGCGATATGATCCGATCAGTAATATTCAATCTTCTCTTTTACGTGATAACAGCTCTTTATGTTGTCATAGGCTGCCCTTTGTTATTTGGCCCGAGAAGCTGGGCAATGGCAGGGTTGCGTGCTCATGCCCGATCATGTTCGTGGTTGTTAAAAACTGTTGTGGGTACGAAATTCGAAATACGCGGTAAGGAGCATCTCCCTGCCGGGGCCTGTATCGCAGCCAGTAAGCATCAGTCAACTTGGGAAACCTACGCATTTATTCCTATGTTCAGGGACCCCGCAACAATCCAGAAAGCTGAGCTGTTCCTGATCCCGTTTCATGGCTGGTTTTCAAAAAAATTCGGCATGATCGGCGTTAAACGATCTACAGGACCTTCTGCTTTAAGACATATGCTGAAACAGGCAAAAGACCGGATAAACCAGGGACGGGAGATCATCATTTTTCCTGAAGGCTCCAGAATGCCTGTAGGCAATAAACCTGACTACAAACCCGGTGTTGTAAAACTGTATGAAGATCTGGATGTCCCCTGTGTCCCGGTTGCTTTAAACTCTGGCGTCTACTGGAAAAGAAAATCTCAGATGCGCTACCCTGGAACTATCATTGTAGAGTTCCTGCCTCCAATTCCGCCCGGAATGCCCCGCAAGGAATTTAAGGCAAAATTACAGGAGCAGATTGAGACCGCCACAGCCCGCCTTGTTGAAGAAGCCTACACATCGAATCCGGCTTTACCAAAACACAACTGATCCGCATCAAAGCTCGACAGACTCTAGATATAGATAGAAAATTAACTGATTTAACACTAAATACAGTATTCCATTACGCTTGCCTATTGCACTTATATATAGTACAAATCGTGAACAAAATTTTCTTGATCCGGTGTTTTTAGTAATCAGGAAGGCATAAATGAACAGGTTAAGTACAAACCTCCCGCCAATATCAGAAAATATCTGGCATCTTAAATATCAGTTGAAAGATGACAACGGCCTCCCCCTTGATAAATCTCCGCAGGACACATGGAGACGGGTAGCACATGCAATATCTCAGGCAGAAAAGAAGTCCATCCGCACAACCTGGGAGGATAAATTCTACAAGGCAATGGAGAATTTTGAATTCATCCCTGCAGGCCGTATTCTTGCGGGGGCAGGCACAGATCGCAAAGTCACTCTTTTTAACTGCTATGTAATGGGAAATATCGAAGACGATCTGTCTTCTATTTTCGATCATGTAAAATCTGCTGCTATAACGCTTCAGCAGGGAGGAGGAATAGGTCAGGACTTCTCAACGCTCCGCCCTAAAGGTGCTCTGGTAAAAGGTGTTGGCGCAGATGCTTCGGGCCCCATAAACTTTATGAATATCTGGGATGCCATGTGCAGAACGATGATGTCTGCCGGAACTCGCCGCGGCGCTATGATGGCAACCCTGCGATGTGACCACCCTGATATTGAGGAATTCATAACCGCCAAAAAAGACCCCGCAAAGCTGCGAATGTTTAACCTGTCCGTGCTCGTGACAGATAAGTTTATGACAGCGGTAAAAAATAGCGGACAATGGCCTCTCGTCTTTAATGGCAAAACATACAAAACAGTCAATGCAAAAGAGCTTTGGGACCAGATAATGGCTTCAAACTACGAAGCTGCAGAACCCGGTGTCATCTTTATTGACCACATAAACCGTTCCAACCTGCTGAATTACTGTGAGACAATCTATTCAACAAATCCTTGTGGTGAACAACCTTTACCCCCTTACGGTGCCTGCCTGCTCGGTTCAATCAATCTGGCCTGCCTCATACAGAATCCATTTGAGAGCAATGCCAGGCTGAATCAGAAAAAGCTGACCAGTCTGGTAAAAACTGCCATTCGTTTTCTGGACAACACCATAGATATATCTCGTTTCCCCATGAAACAGCAGAAACAGGAAGCCAAAAACAAGAGACGCATTGGCCTTGGCATCACTGGACTGGCTGATGCATTAATACTCTGCAACGTCACTTATGGCTCTGAACAGGCACAACAACTGTCAGCCCGCTGGATGAAATGCATCTCTGAAACAGCATTTCAGGCAAGCGCAGAACTCGCAAAAGAAAAAGGCTCATTCCCTTTATTCAGTCAGGAAGCTTATCTGTCGACAAATGCAGCAGAAGCACTCCCGGAAAAAATCAGAAATAAAATCAAAAAGTACGGCCTTAGAAACGGTTTGTTGACCTCGATTGCCCCAACCGGAACAATTTCCCTTTTTGCTGGTAATGTATCCAGTGGCATAGAACCTGTATTTGACCTGAAATACCAACGCAAAATTCTGGACCAGCGGGGCAACACCGATACCCACACAGTTGAAGATTACGCACACCGCCTGTATCGGGAAAAATATGGACAGAATGCAGAGCTCACAGAACATTTTGTAACGACACAGGATATCTCTCCCGCAGACCATCTCGCAATGCAGGCTGCAATCCAGCCATATGTTGATAGCGCCATTTCCAAAACTATCAACTGCCCTGAAGATATCCCCTTTGACAAATTCAGAGATATATACCTCCAGGCAAGCGATAAAGGCCTGAAAGGCTGCACAACTTATCGGCCAAACTCAATCACAGGCTCTGTGCTTTCAACCGAAACAAATAAGAAAAACCAGTCTCCCGTACTGATCCCGGATCAGCCTGCTCCCACCGATGCTGAAATCATCTATATGGCTGAACCTGTCAAACGTGACGAGATATTATCTGGCCATACCTACAAGCTCCGCTGGCCAAAATCAGACCACGCCATCTATGTCACAATCAATGATATAGAATTTGAAGGGCGAAAGCGCCCTTTCGAAATTTTCATAAATTCAAAAAATCTGGAACATTATGCCTGGACTGTAGCTCTTACCCGAATGATCTCGGCAGTCTTTCGCAGAGGTGGCGATATTGCTTTCGTAAGCGAAGAACTCAAAGCAATTTTTGACCCTCTTGGAGGACAGTGGCTAAACAGCCGCTATGTTCCAAGCCTTCAGGCAGCAATTGGCGATATAATCGAAAAACATATGCAGAATATTAACTTTCTTGGCCAAAACTGCTCTCAGAACGAGTCGCCAGAGGGGCAGAAACTTATCTCAAATGTTGATACATTAAAGAATCCGGCAGGTTATTGTCCGGCATGTTCTTCCTTTTCTCTGGTAAATCAGGAGGGCTGCAGTATTTGCTACAATTGTGGCAAGTCAGAATGCAGTTAAAGTTGTAACTTTAGTTTCATAGACAATATTATTTTTAATTAAGTCTATGTATTAGTCAAAATGACTATCACTCAATATTGTGAAAGTCATATTTTTGCTTGATTGTTTCATATAATGCAACCATATGCATTTTACGAATCAGCACGCAAATGCGGGAAAGTGAATTAAGATGCGTAACGTAAGTTTTCTGCCTAACAGGATTGCACATCCGGCTCATGAGCCAGCCCTTATTAATGACTTTGAGCATATAGAGCAAAGTTTTCATTACTGGTTTGGCGCATCCGGAAAACGCTACCTTCATACAGTCTATTCTCTTCTGGAATGCCCCTGCATTCCAAAGGCCAACTATATTCTGGTTAAAAGCCATGAAAATGGAGAAAAGTCCGCCCTGAGAATTGGCAGAACAGTAGAAGATGCATCTTCACTGAACCTTGCACACATCAGGCAAAAAGCAGCACAGCTTGGAGCCGGTGAAATTCACATTCATGTATTGTCTGATTCACAACAGGAACGCTTCATTACTGAAACAGACCTGAGGGCTGGCCTGTTTAGTTCATTATCAGCAGAAGCTCGCTGATAAAAAACGTCTGAACCGAAATAAACATATGAGAGACAGTTTCCCGCTCTCTCATATGTAAATAAGCTATCAGGCAGCAGCCACATCCTTCAGGAACTGACTGACATGCGCCTTTAATGCACCGGCCTTCTCTCCCAGAGAGCCTGAAGCAACTTTCACTTCATCTGCAGAAGATGCCGTCTCGTTAACACCTCCGGCAATTGTCTCCACACTTTGTGCAACAGTTTTCGTACCATTCGCAGCATTCTGGATATTACTGGCAATCTCTGAAGTCGCGGCAGACTGCTCTTCCGTGCCTGAAGCTATAGACTCGGTAATTTCATTGACCTGCCCCATAATTTCAGCAATTTCCCCTATTGATTGCACAGCACTTTCTGTAGATTCCTGCACCCGCTCGATATATAAAGAAATTTCCTCTGTTGCTTTTGCCGTCTGGTTAGCAAGCCCCTTTACTTCGTTCGCAACAACAGCAAACCCCTTACCTGCATCTCCGGCCCTTGCCGCCTCAATCGTGGCATTCAGTGCCAGCAGATTTGTTTGCTCGGCAATCTGCTGAATAAGAACGATGGCTTCACCAATTCTCTGGGCAGCAGTCGCCAGTTCCGCAACATCGGAATTCGTTGCAGTCGTTTTACTGGCAGCTTTTCCAACAACCTCCGAAGACTGTGTAACCTGAATGGAAATATCTTTAATAGAAGCAGAAAACTCTTCAACCATAGCAGCAACATTCTGCACATTGCTGGATACTTCATTTGACGATGAAGCTGCAGAATCTGTTTGCTTTTTAGTATCTTCCGCAATAGCACCCAACCGGTCTGAAGTTTGCCCCATCTGGCCCGCAGCATCATCAAGGCCCGCAATCACACTTCCGACCCCTTCTTCAAAACTCTTAATCAGGTTTCTGAGTTTTTCCTCCCTCACCAGGCGCTCTTTCATAGCCTCTTTTTCCTGTGCTTCAAGGCGGATTTTCTCAACAGCATTATCTCTGAAAATACTCACAGCATGTGCCATCTCACCAAGCTCATCCCCACGCCCGTGTTCAGGAACTCCATTACTGGTTTCGCCATTGGCCAGATCAGACATACGTCCTGCTATTCGTGTCATAGGTCCAGTTACCAGCGTTGAAATTGCGAATATAATAGCAACCACCATAACAGCTATCATACCAACCATAATTCCCATTACTGCCAGTCGGGTAGTGCTGACACTGGCATTAATATCATCATAAGACCAGGCAATAGCAATATACCCGTGGAAGGAACCATCTTTCTTTTTTGCTGTAGGAGCAATCACAACAAATGCATCATCTGTAGCAATTCCGACCGTCTTATCTTTAGCTTCGGCCTGAACCAGTTTATGCAAATCAGCAGCAGCCATCCGCTCACTGCCAAACTCTGTAATAACTGCTTTATCCAGGCTGGTGGAAATAATGGCATGAACCGGCTTGCTGCTATCCTCAACAATGGATTTGTAGGCAGCGGATATATTATCTTTTTTCTTCCAGCGAATTGCCCCGCTCGCATTAATTGCAGTAAGCCGGGTAATTTCCTGTTTCGCAGATTTAAACTCTCCGAGCATTGTTGAATAAATCAGAGAAGAAAGTATCGGCGCTGAAATAGCGAGTGCAGCAATCGCTGAAATAAGGACCCCGATTACAATCTTCATTGCGATAGGCAGCTTTAAAGCTGCGATTTTACCAGGAGTACCTGCATGTTTTTTTTCTGACATCTAAATCACTCTTCTTTCATAAGCTGCTGTCAGGCAGCTGCAACATCCTTCAGAAACTTTGTAATATGTTCCCGCAAATCAGTCGTTTTATCCCGTAATGTGCCTGAGACTGTGCGAACACCACCTGCGGAAATAGCCGTTTCACTGATACCACCGGCTATACTCTCCACATTCTCCGCAACACCTCTGGTTCCCATTGCAGCACTATGGATATTTGTGGCAATTTCCTGCGTAGCGGCAGACTGCTCTTCAGTAGCCGAAGCAATAGAACCCGTTATTTCAGTTACTTCCGTCATGATTTCTGCAATTTCTCCAATAGCCGAGACAGCACTTTCTGTAGAGACCTGTACTCTCTCAATATATTGTGAAATCTCTTCCGTGGCTTTGGCTGTCTGGTTTGCCAGCCCCTTGACTTCGTTGGCCACAACGGCAAAACCTTTACCCGCATCCCCGGCTCTTGCAGCCTCAATAGTCGCATTCAAAGCCAGCAGGTTGGTTTGCTCGGCAATCTGCTGAATCAGAACAATAGCTTCGCCAATTTTCTGCGCGGCACTGGCTAACTCAGCAACGTCATTATTTGTATTTTTCGTGCGCGTTGCAGCATTGGATACAACATCTGAAGAACGTCCTACCTGTTGTGATATCTCGCCAATAGATGCAGAAAACTCTTCAATCATGGCTGCAATAGATTGTACATTCTCGGAAACTTCCGAAGAAGCATTCGCAGCTGCACTGGTTTGGCTTTTGGTAACATCCGCAAGTTCAGACATATTGGAAGAGGAATTACTCATCTCCCCGGCTGCACTTTCAAGGCTGCCAATAATTTCTCCAACACTCGCATCAAAATTGGATATCAGCTTTCTTAAATCATCTTCACGTTGGAATCTGGCGGTGTTTTCTTCATTCTGAATCCCCTCAAGCCTTAAACGCTCAAGTGCATTATCTCTGAAAACCGCAACGGCCTTTGCCATACTGCCAATTTCATCTGACCTGTCAGACTCAGGGATATCTTTGTCTGTGTTGCCATCAGCCAACTCTGACATCCGCTGGGAAATATGAGAAAGAGGGTTTGTCACCAGAAATTTTATTGCAAACATAATCGCCACGACAAGAGCCACAATCAGTACTGACAGTGTTCCAAGCAAACTCCAGACAGTAGAACTCACATATGAATCCACTTCATCCAGAGACCAGGCAATAGCTACAAAGCCATAAACTTTCCCGGACCTGCTTTTTTCTGTAGGGGCAATAACCACATATGAGTGAGGTAAAATTTTTTCAACTGGCTTGTCTTTTACCTTGGTTAGCAAATCTTTTATGTGCTGCTGCAATGCCTTGGTAGGCATAGCCTTGGTTCCATATTCAGAAATCAACTTGCCGTCTGCCGTCATTGCCAGAATTGCATGTGCCGGTTTCTTCGGATCTTTAACAATAGACTTGTATGCCTCAGTAACAACCTTTTCCCTTTTCCAGCGAATCCCCCCTGAAGCACTGACTGCTATAAGGCGGGTTATCTCCTTCTTGGATGCTTCAAATTCACTCATTAAAGTGCTTCTGACCATAGAAGAAATAACTGGAATAAGAACGAGAAGAGCCGCAATGCCAAGCAGAATAACACCGGCAGCAATTTTCGATGATATGGACAGATTCAGCCTGTCGATACTGTATCTGCTGCTGCTGCTATGCTTACTCATTAAGGCTCTCCCGTAGGAAATTACTGATTACAATTATCCTGATCAAAGCATGTCTACGTTAATGCCGAGAGTAATTGCACCGATTGCTTTACCTGTCTCATCCGCAACAGTAACGCTGACCTGAGCCTGAAACGTTTGCGTGGACTCGTCTTTCTCAACTTTGTCGACAAAGATAGTATTGGCACCAACTTTAAATGTTTTCTGCCACTTGGCCTCATCGCCCTGCCAGTAATCGGAAGTTACATCGCTTTGACCAACATTCAGGCCTTTGGCATCCATAACAAACATTTCTGTAATCATGCCCTGAGCTTCTTCTTTTTTACCCTGAAGAAAAGCAGAAAGTTTGTTTTTCAGAATACCGTCAATCATAGGCTTGGCAGCAGCATCAACCTCAGCGCGCCACTTTTTATCCTGAGAAATTATGTCAGATTCAGACAAAGATGCTGTTTTTGCATTCTGCTCTTTAATAGCATTGATGACTTCCGGGCTCTTCAGCCAGGGAAGAACCTTCTCTTTCACATATTCAGTAATAGGTGCAACATGTTGATTTTCGTCTGCATGTGCAAAAAAAGGCGACGCAACAAGCGCCACAGCAAATAGAATAGATTTATTGAACTGTCCCAACATTGGACTATCCCCCAGATAAAATTAAGAAATTCCCCATGCACATATTGCTTCTACAACATGGCTCAGAGGTATCTTAGGAGATAGCTTTTAAATCCCGGTAAATTTTATGGAAAAAAGCATTAAAGCAGAAATAACCCTAGAATTTCAACAGGGTATGACTGTTATCCCAGGACCTGCGGCGTGTTTCACCGATATGCGTACACACGCGTTCCAGATTCCTGTCATATATATTCAGATCTCGTAAATGATGAATTGTGTTTGTAAAATAATCAATATTACGCCCGTTCTTGCCACGTCGGGTACGTATAATATGGGCCTGATATTCACATGGCAGTTTACCCACATAATGAGGATGATCGCAA
The DNA here is from genome assembly GCA_050633205.1 of Methyloligellaceae bacterium. GTDB lineage: Bacteria > Pseudomonadota > Alphaproteobacteria > Rhizobiales > CBDHHC01 > CBDHHC01. The sequence goes on from JBOEGA010000006.1 coordinate 50,662, forward strand.
TTAACAACATAGGTAAGCGCACGTACATTACGCCCTGAACCATCAAGTAAAACAACAGGTCTGTACGCCTCACGATATATAAAAGTAGTCATCTCGCGACGACGAAGATATGAGCGAACGACCGGAAAATTCTTTTGGGAAACGCGAAATACCATCCCCCTGCAGGTTCCTCCGGCATCCAGTCCAAACACAAGCCCTGGTTTAGCCTGTGTTCCACGATAGGACTTCGACCAGACACAAAGTGCTCTGTGCCCTCCCTGCAGATCAGCTAAATGAGCTTCTTCATACTTAAACCCGGGATACCACATTAATGAGGCATATCCAAAAACCCAGTAATCTCTCACTAATCCTCCTTTTTCGGGGTTTTACCATGAACCCGGCCAAAATCAAGCAGATCAGTCTCTTGCCCGGCATCAATAATATTACGCCTTATATCTCTTGTACGGGAAAAATGTTCAAGCAATGTATCCCCGTCATCCCAGCGGATAGCACGCTGAAGAGCAGATAAATCTTCGGAAAACCGCCCAAGCATCTCCAGTACGGCTTCCTTGTTCGCAAGAAATACATCACGCCACATAACCGGGTCAGAAGCTGCAATACGGGTAAAGTCCCTGAAGCCACCAGCTGAAAACTTGATAACCTCGGATCTGGTTACTTCTTCCAGATCCGCCGCTGTCCCTACGATATTAAATGCAATCAGGTGAGGCAAATGACTTGTCGTAGCCAGAACCATATCATGATGCTCCGGGGTCATAATCTCAACAGAACTCCCGCAGGCTTCCCAGAATAATGTGAGCCTCTTGACAGCATCAGGATCAGTATTATGGACCGGTGTCAAAATACACCATCGTCCATCAAACAATTCGGCAAACCCCGCCTCAGGTCCGGAACGTTCAGTACCAGCAACCGGGTGGGCAGGAATAAAATGAACATTAGAAGGAAGATACGGATCAACATCGAGGACAACCTGATTTTTAACAGATCCCACATCAGATATAATAGCCCCCTCTTTCAGGAATGAAGCTATTTCCTTTGCAATAACACCGCAGGTACCAACAGGCACACAGAGAATAACAAGGTCAGCATCCCGCACAGCAAGATCGGCATCCGCATAGACTTCATCAACCAGACCGATTTCCAGAGCTTTATCTCGTGTCTCTTCAGAACGTGCACAACCGACAATCTTGCCGGCAAGATTACCACGTCTCATGGCATGACTGAGAGAAGACCCAATCA
>JBOEGA010000007.1:0-52382 GCA_050633205.1 Methyloligellaceae bacterium
CATTATTATATATCCCTGTACTATTATTATTTTTGTATTACAGAAGAAACTGAACTCTTTTGCCCTGCAGTGAAATTCCAGAGCCTAATTTCTCCAACTCCCCGCATTGCGTCCGGCGATTGCCCAATAAACCAAGCCTGCGGCTGTTCCGGCGAGTGGGATCAGTATTGTATCGGCCCAGGTAATTGTTAGAAATGTCTGCCAGGATGTCTGTTCTATCGACATGTTCGTAGTAAGGAGTGTGAACGGAGTTCTCCTGATGATTATTACAGTTGCAAAAAAGAATACAACCAGTGAGAATATGTTAGTCGCAATCAGGTGAGCGGTCAATGATTTCAACTTTAGGAATTCAAAAACGATGATCAGCACCACAGCCGGCAATAAAAAATAGAACGTACCAAGCTGCAATATAAATACTGTTACAACTTTACTCTGATAGATCGGCTGAGCAAAATACAGGGAAAGCATAATAGCAAATATTTGAGATGTTGCTATCAGGGCTGCATAATAACCTGTTGCTATAAATAACAGGCGCAGACCTATTTTCTGTATTTTCTCCCTGCCGGCTACATTCGTTGTCATAATATCAATAAAGAACAGAACAGCCAGAACGCCGGCAATTATCAGTGTATATATGACTAAAATATATACACCATTATCCTCAACTAACATTTTAAACTCCCCTATCCCCCCTAACATTACGCCTTTATTATTCTGATCTGAAAAGGGCTATTTCGGGAGGAAATTCATGACTGTCTCAGGAAGTTTTGTGCAGTTTTTCAGGAGACTTTTCCGGGTGGTGCATTTTTATTTGAACTTTTCTTTTTCACATCCGCACTAATTAATGAGCACCAGACACCGAGAAGGGAGGATTTATTCATGCGTGTATTGATATTAGTTTTTATTGCAAGCCTGCTTTCTTCTTTTTCTGCTTCAGCAGCGCCCGTAGTAAAACAACCGGAAGGTATTCAGAAAAGTTTGTTGCAGCAAGTTCAGATTCGCAGGGTCTGTCGACGTGGATACAATGGCTGCAGCTTTAATGCCTATGACAGGCGCGGAAGATGTCTAAGCCATGCCCGGAGACTTCCACCAGGACTGCGCAACAGGCACCGGGCACGCTGCCATCGCATATTCAGGGCTGCAATAAATCGCTGCAAGAGAAAATATTGCAGTTTCCGCCCCTATAAACCTTATCCATACCCTGGCATCAGACGAGACAGAAGACCTATTCAAAGACGGTAAGCTTAACTTTGCACTCACTCAATCAAATACTGGAAGGCGGTTTTCTGCCTTTCAGTATTTATTGATTACGGCCAGAGAGACTTGTTAACGCCCCATATATCCATGTTCAACAGAACCATCCTGATAAGCACATCCCACCTCAAAACCTTCCTTAAATAAAATGCCTTCTGAATTCTTTTTCGAGATGCATTTTTATTCACAGGCAGATTAAAGCAACATCAAGTTGCCTATCCGTCACACTAAAGGATGATATAGTTATACCTTGCCAGATATACAAAAAATTTACATATAATATAATCTATACTGAATTTATCAGATTTTTTATCAATTTATTTTTCTAAAAGGGTATTATTTATATGTTTTCCATTTCCTTTACGGAACATTTTCTGACTTTTCTACATGACCTGCATAAATCCGGTATGGGGCGCGCATCCGATAACCAGCCAGACCCGCTCTGGACCGCAATCGCTTATATTGCCAGCTTTATATTTGGTATCTGCTTCTGGCTGGGCGTCATATATCTGCTGTTTTATTGCCTGTAACTTCATAGTTCCGCAGACAATGCTTTTTCAGGATATGCTATAGTGGTACTCAGACCACCACAGCATATCCTGACATAACCGTTTTCAGACGTCTTATCCTCAGTTCTCCAAGAAAAAACGGAAGCTTTGAACCAACACTATTCCATTGAAATCGATCAAATAAATACTCTAAAACCTGAAGATTTGGAAAGTTGTGTATGCCGTCAAGCCAGTCATCAATGGCATTTGCTATTCTGGCCTCAAGCATAAAATTTTCTGCCTGACTTAATAATGGCAGTTCATCGAAGAATATTTTCCACTCCTGAACAAGAGTTCTGATCCATGGGTTAGCCAGAAAAGCTGTTACCTTCTCCTCAATACTCTCGGGCAACGATGGAGGATTACTACTTTCAGGTGGGCTGCTTTCAGACCTGTCAGCAGTAAGCTCATTGAGAATAAAACTGGTATATACAGTAACATTACCGGAATTCAGCTCATCATCATCTTTTAGATTTTTGCTTTCTGCCTGCTCCGCTTCATCCGCAACCTTACAATCAGACACCTGAGACTCATGGCACTCATCACTAAATTCAGTTTCAAGGCTCATGGCAAAATCCCGTGCCTCTTTCAGAGCCTGAAATTTTTCAGGATCACCGTGTACCCGATCTCTCTTAAGTATTCTGGCATATGCGGACTTGATGGCACGGTCATCAGATGTAGGAGCTATTTCAAGCCGAGACCATGGCCATTCATTTTTCGTATCCTCAGTCATTATCTTCATGCCCATCATCGGACCTAAGATAACCAAACATTGACTGCTCAATACTCTGCAGGAATTCAGAAAACTCTTTACGGTCAAGAGCTGCATTCCTGTTTTGCTGATCCTCCACCTTCAGAATAAAGTTACTTCTCGCTGTTCTCAGAACTTCGCGTAATTCTCCGGTACTTTCCGCGTAAAGTCTCTCTGCATACGCAATTAATGCACGGTTCTCCATCTGATCCCTGGGAGTTTTCTTGATTGCATTCAGGCTGGCAAATCTTCCGGCAATTTCTTCATCACTTAGCTGACCGCTCCCTCCCTGAAAATACTGAACTGTCTTTTCACTCGTTGAAAGAACCGTTACCTCAACTTCAAGATTGCCATTAATATCATAGGTAAAGCGAACATCCACAGCCTCCCTGCCTTTTTCAGCAGGAGGCACCTGAATCTCAACTTCACCAATTTTTACATTATCCTGCGGTTTCAGCTGCTCCCCCTGATATACATCAATTATTATCCGGGTTTGATTGTTATTGGCCGTTACATACCGCTCTACCCGGCTGATTGGTATAGCTGCATTCCGCTCAATAATTGGAGAAATGACGATTTCTTTAAGACGGGAAGTTTCATCCACAACTGCTGTTCCCAGTGTATAAGGGCATACATCAGTCATAATAATATCTTCAATGCCCTTCGCCTCAGCAATTAGCGCAGCCTGTACTGCAGCTCCATGTGCAACAATATGATCTGGGTCAAGCAAAGTTAAAGGTATCAAGGAGAATAAACGGGATGCCAGTTTACGCATCAACGGCATACGCGTGGCACCACCAACCAGAATAACCTGGGAAATTTCACTGGGCGCAACCCGGCTATCTCTTAATGCACGTTCGACAGGAGCTCGGATACGGGATACAAGGTGAAATGCATCCTTCTCAAATTTTTCACGGGTTATTTCTCCTTTTAGTTTATACTCGCCTATGGTGAGTTCGTATTCTTTCTCTTGATACGTGGAGAGATCACATTTGAGAGATTCCGCAAAACGTCTCAGGATTGCACATTGCCTGACATCCAGTTTATTCAGTTCAATCTTATTTTTCTGCAGCAGCCAGTTAACAAGAAAGTCAGTAAAATCCTCCCCGCCCAGATTATTGTCACCTGCACATGCCTTAATCTCCATGATGCCGTCATATTTATCAAGAATAGAAACATCAAATGTGCCCCCACCAAGATCCAGCACGACATATTTTCCGTCACCTTTTTCATTCAGACCATAGGATAACGCTGCTGCTGTTGGTTCATTGACAAGGCGGGTTACAGAAACACCCGCCAGTTTAGCAGCTGCTATAGTAGATTTTCTCTGATGGTCCGAAAAATAGGCTGGCACTGAAATAACCAGATGCTCCACCGGAGCCTCCAGCGCAGTTTTCACATCTTCCAGCAGAGATTTCAAAACAAACGAGGAAAGATCTTCAGCACGCATACAGTTTGTACCGAGTTGCACTTCCCTGCTTGTTCCCATCCAGCGCTTAAACTGGCTGACCGATTTATCCGGATGAGTAATAAGCCGATCAAGAGCTATTGCTCCAACAGTAATATCGCCTTCCTGATCAAGCCCGACAACCGACGGTGTAATAAGTTTGCCCAGCTTATTAGGTATCAGCCTGGTCTGATTGCCGTCCCAGTAAGCGACTGCTGAATTTGTTGTTCCAAGGTCAATACCAATAATTGTCATTCGTTTTCTCTATCGCGTAATAATGGAATATGTCAGATATTTTACGTGGAATATCAGGCAATCATGCTTTCTGCATTTTTTATTTCAATTGCATCGATATTCTGATTTTGTTTGCTTAGTGAGGCAATTGCATTCCAGAAGCACTCTTCATCCTGAAAAGCCCCTTTATATACAATCTCCCCCTGTTTATTGATGACTATCCCCACCGGCGATTCATCACTTTCCAGAAGGTCAGGAACAAGATATTCAGGATCATATAATAGTTGCATCTTGACGCCCTGCCTGAATGCATACTCTTCACCAGCGCTCCACCAGGTTGCATAGTGAACGTTATCAGGCTCATGTGCCGTAACGATATGAACACGGGGAAAATGGTATGATAGAAAAGGGTGCATCATCCCAATGCAATACATGGCCTTGCTGTAATACTCATTCCATCGGCAGGAAGCCAGTGAGATCATGATCAGAAACTGATCATCCTTAAGCTTGGACAAAGCAGCATTCATACTCACAAGACGTGCCCGTTCCGGGCGGGGTGTAACCGGATCCCATAACAGCAACACATAACCAAGAGGCATAACAAGCTCACTGCCGGATACAGGAACTTCCGTATCTTCTGCCTGAAACCCCAGCGTTTTTAACCTGTTCCTCACAAGCACACTATCGGGAGCACTCTCCCTTGCCTGCATCAGCCAGCTGTTAATTTCATTTTCATCTTTATTCTCCAGCTCCGCAATCAGAGACTTGGTATAGTAGTAAATTGCATTCTCCATACCACCATATGTCTTTTCCTCACTTTCAAAGATCTCAAGAAACTCGACTGCTTTCTCAGTATCCTTTTGCAGGGCATAGTAAAGTGCAGGGATGACACATAATAATTTGGGCCTGATATAAATTGCTTTATCCAGAAGCAACCTTGCTTTCTGCACAAGGTATTTCGCACCTGTAAATAAAGATGCGAATACACTGACAAAATAATCATCCTTTTTATCGGGAACACCATTCACAAACCAAAATTTTCTGAGTATCCCCGAAATTATATTGCTGAAGCCCGGTTTTTCCAGAGCCTGATTGATCTTTTTCAATGATTCCAGATTACCGTCATGCACATGTTCAAAAATATCATCGATACAAAAATCCAGATAAGCCAGGTCCCGGCACAGGGCATCAAGAGAGCGACGCATTTTTAAACCATATAGAAAGCCCAGGGCATAAATTTCTATAAATGTTTCATTTTCAACATCAATAAACTTTAGTTTCTGTTTTTGATGCCGAAAGCGCTCCCGCAAATACTGTTCTTCAAAGTTATATTTTTTTTCCGGCACATAAAGCATACCGACACGGATACCAGCTTCACATGCAGGAGAACCCGGATATACGCTGGTAATCTCAAACAGGCCTGACGACAGATCTCTTTTGCGAAGAGAACGTTCCCTGCGCTTTATAATATATTCATTCCAGGCCACGACTGCCCCCAAAACAAGCTGCGCATATTATGAAAAATATTTCGCTTGTAACTATAACGGTTAGATGTAGTCCTGTTCTTGGGAAACTTTTTGTCAAAAATACGTCAAAAATTGTGTGTGCAGTAAACAGTTTGCACTATACGGTGGGGAAGCAGTTGCGGACCTGATGAATACATTAAGTAAGGAAGAAATAACGCTTAACCGCGCGCCTTCCTGCGATCTTCACCAACAACAACGCTTTCTTTGCGGCGGTCAGCTTCAGGCACTGATGTCCTGATTATTTTATTTAGTGTGGCTGGCAGGATATTCGTTTTTTCAGCCAGCTCATACCCCATATTGCTGACATCTCTGGTTAATTCACTTGCTGAAAGTGTTTCTGCAGATACTTCCTGAATGCTGTCTGTAACTTCCTGCACACCCGTTACAGCATGTTGAATATTCATGGAAATTTCATTGGTTGCAGTTTTCTGCTGATCAATCAGGGATGCAATTTCCGAACTGACTTCACTGATCTCTTCAATAGTACCTGTTATACTGGATATAGCTGCCACGGCCTGCGAAGTCACTTCCTGCATCTGGCTAACCTGCTCTGTAATTTCAGATGTTGATTTCTGTGTCTGGCTCGCAAGATTTTTAACTTCGGATGCGACAACGGCAAAACCCTTGCCCGCCTCACCCGCTCTGGCAGCCTCAATAGTAGCATTAAGGGCAAGAAGGTTTGTCTGCTCGGCAATATCTCCGATAAGCTTCATCACATCTTCAACTTTTTCAGCTGCAGAACTTAGGCCACCCACAATATTCTGCGTCTCGTTAGCAGAAGCATTGGCGGCAGAAATTACACTGTTGGAACGTTCTACATGAGAGTTGATTTCGGCAATTGATCTGGATAGCTCTTCCGAGGCAGAAGCAACAGCCTGAGTATTCCCCATGGCTTCCCTTGCCGCCCTTGCAACTGTTTCAGCAGTCTTTCCGGCTTTTGTGCTGGCATCAGTCATTTTTTCCATAGCTCTGGCTACGTTTGATGTGACAGTGTTTACATCTGAAATGACATCTTTTGTCTGAACTTCAACTCTCTCCGCCATCTCCAGTATAGATGCTTCTTTAGCTTTTCTTGCATCCCGATCCAGGCGTTTCTGCTCTTCCTGAAGTCTTTCCTGTTCTATGGCATTTGTCTTGAAAATATTAACCGCTCTTGCCATGGCACCAAGCTGATCTACTGCTGTAATTCCTTCAACTTCAACAGCAGTATTACCTTCTGCCAGGATCTGCATTGTATTTCCTAATCCCGAAATTCTGGTGTTAACCTGCCTGATCAGAAACCAGCCAAAGGAAATAGCAATAAAGAGCCCCGCAATTGTAGACAGCGCAGAATATAGCATTACCATATCTGAATATCCGGCCAACTCCAGCTCGCCCTTTTTTCCGGTAGCTATCGCATTTTTAAGTATGTCTGAAACAGCTTTCCCTTCAACTGAACCTGCCTTCAGAGCACCCGATGACAAAATCTGCGAAACTTTTTCAATTTCTGAAGTTAAACCGGAATATGAGCTTACCCCTGACTGGAAAAACTGAATAGACATATTTGCAGAAATCAGCATCGCAGAAATCATTGCAACGCTGAAAACCGCTAAAACTAAAGATAGCTTTCCACCTACTGACCTCGACAATGCCATTATTCTCTTCCGGTTATTCACATCCAGACTATTCAGGGCAGAAATGCTTCACTCCAGATAATAGCCAGTGATATATTAAAGCGTAAAAATTCAGGTAGTATCTAAACCAACAGAATTTATCTCTGATATACATTACTCACCTCAATAACAGAGGCGTATTAATTAAGTTTGAAGTATCTGTTATTAAACAGGAATTTCTGTCGCGAGGCAGAGCAGCCAACTAAAATGTTTTTCAGAAGAACGTAAAATGCATTTCTGATACACTATTTTATTTTATCTGGTTCTGTTTATCGTTCAGATTAGGAATAGTTGCCAGAATGTTATAAGCTAAAGAAAAAAAGACAATAACTGGCAGGAAACAACCAAATGAAATCGTTTATTGTAAGTGTTCTTGAGTTTGTAATAACAATCGTCTTCATAGCGTTTATCGTTATTGGTGGCTTGTATGGTTATGCAAACAAGGAAGCAACTCTGCAACTGATATACAGTCTGGGCATTGTCCCTCCCCCACAATTAAACCCTCAGATTATCGGAGCGGCCATAGGTGTTGTAGTCAGCTTTCTTGTCAGCACAACATTATTCGGCTTTTTATTTGTTCTTCTGGATATCCGGGATCAACTGGCCAAACAAAATGAATTAATGAGAAAGTAGATAAAGCAAAAATACCGCAAATTACTGGCCATTTTGTCACCTCGATTAATGCTTTACATTAATATCAGGATGTAAGGCATTACAGAATGAAAGATAACAGTTTTGTTACTACTACAGTAGCATGTACTTCCAACTAATGTTGACTAGGATGGCCAAAACTCCATCTGACAAATGTTAATTGGTGAAAAATGCTAAACCCAGTGCTGACCAAAGAGTTCTTTCCTGATTTCAAGCTCCCCAAACATCCATCTGATCTGGACCGCAATATCCAGCAGATTATTGATGCCGATAATAATGCTGTCCGGCTGACTGAAGCACGAACAGTCGAAATCATGTGGCACTATCTCAAGGATAAAACGCCTCAGGAATTACATAATGTCGGATACAGCATAGTTAATAATCCGGGTAAACATATGCTGTGGCTACTGACCAGCAATAATATAGAGCATCTTATCAGAAAGATGCTGAAATATATTGGCGAGGAAGATTTCAGCCACTCCTATGTGATGAAGCCTGATCAGATTACAATATATGCCGGTAGAGTTGGTTTCTCCGGACAATGGAAACTTTATAACCTGTTTTATAATCTGGCCCTGCTGGATTTCACCATTTCAGGTGAGTATGAATTGAGTGTCGATCTGACAGAGGATCTGTCTCATGCTGCTCCCATTATTTCTGACAGATATACCACGCAGGTCAATACAAACGCATCAGAACCTTCTGTAACGGCATTGGGCGAAGGCATTACAGCACGCTCATTAATTACCAGTAACCCTGAGCTTGATCGAGTTCTTGCGCCGGATTTTAAGTTCGCCATTTTGCCTGAAGATGACGATATACTTGAACCCGCAAAAACAGTTCTGCGTGAAAATATAGGGAACCCGGAATTTGACCTTGGAGATCTGGCAAGACTGCTGTGTGTAAGCCCCCGCACGGTGCAAAGAAAACTAAAAGCAGCCGGAACTACATTTATGGCATTAAAAAACGAAGAGCGGATCAGTTATATCACAACAAAGTTATCACAGGGCAATGCCAAGGAAACACTCAGCCAGATGGCTGGCCTGACCGACATGGATGAAATGCACAGGGTTGTAACCAGAGGTAGCAAAAAGATGGAAAAGCAACCATAATTTGTTTGTAAAAATATTTCTCTATTGATCAGAAGGCTTTATCATTAGCCTTCTGATGACTGATAAAAAATGAGCAGTCATCTGATTATTATAAAGATTTCGTATTGATCTGCAGTCCTGATTTAACCCCTCCCCTGACGAGCAGGTTGCTCTAAAGACACATAAATACTTTGTGCTAATAACGGGCGCCAGACTTGCCATCTACCATAATCAATCAATGTAAAACACATAAATAATAATTGATTGGGGATGTTTATGCGTAATTTGGTTAAGTTATGCTGTAAGGGGGTTATCCTTGCAGCCATAGGGCTCGGGCCTTCAATTGCCTATGCAGACAGCTTTAAAGTTAATCGTATTTTTATGCTTGGTGATAGCCTGAGTGATGGTGGTGCTTATTCAAATATCGCGAAAGCAGGTATCAACCAGGCTTTTCAGAATGCAGGCATAAATGCGGAAGCACCTGACCTGTTTTACAAGTTCACGCAGAATAACCCAACAAAAGGTGGACCGGCAGAGCTATGGATTGATGTTGTCGCTGAGCAGTTTGGTATCACATTAAAACCAAATGTGATTAACGGCATAACTATTCCAGTTGATCATGATAGCAATGATACAACCCCTCCGATCAGAGTTGAAGTCGTTGCACCAATTGAAGAGGGCGGCACCAATTACGCACAAGGCGGTGCCAGGATTAATGACCGCAGTTTCATCAGTGCAAATTCTGACCCTAATGACCCGGAACAGAAACATGATGTAACGGCCTTGCCTGTGGTTATGCAAATTGATCGTCTTCTTGATGATGTGGGTGGTAAATTTCACAAGAACGACCTGATTACACTCTTCATAGGTGGTAATGATATCTTTGCATATCAGGCTTTAATGGGGAACTCAACGATCACTCGCCAGGAAGCTGAAGGGGCTATCGTTCAGCAATTATCAATTCTGGAAACAAAGCTACAAGACCTGAAAAAAGCAGGTGCCCGCAATATTATCTTTTTCACATTACCTGAAGGATCGACACCAGGAGGTCAAGAGCCGAGCCTGTCTACGTTCTTCAATAATACATTCCTGGAGCAACGCAATGGCAAGGACGGTATTGTTGTAGATTTCACAAGGCTCATTGATGCAATCTCACTTAGTCCGGAAAATGCCCAGAGATACGGATATGCACCCAACCTGTTTTCCAACAGAGCATGTTTGGGCGATGGTGCTTCAGATTCGCTGGCCTGTATTAATATCCCGTCCAATCTTAACGATGGTGGTCCTTATTTCCTGGCTGATGCAGTTCACCTTTCAAGACAGACAAACAAAAACTTTGGTGACCTGGTTTTATCTGTTCTAAAGGCCGGTTCACAATCTGCAAATATTACAACGACAACCCTGTCAACGTTGCGCCAGCACGGGCTTTCACTTGAAACAAGACTAACGCCAGATGCGTATCAAAAAATTGATAAAAAAGGCAGGCTCGTTTCAAGGAAAAAGGGGAGCTTTGATGCCTTTGCTTCTCTTGAAGGCGGATATTTTGAAAGTGATGGCGGGCAGATAGATCCCGGTTCAAACTCCAGAACACAAAACCTGCTTATTGGTGGTGATGTGATGGTATCGGACAAGGCACTGGTTGGAATGAGTGTAAGCTTTAACCGCGCCGAGAATGACTATGAAGACAAGTCTGGTGGGTATGACAGCCTGTCAATTGTCGGATCTCTTTATGCAAATGCATCACTTTCCAAATCGACATATGTCAATGCTGTTGTTGGGCTTGGTCATATAGACCTTGATGATATTACGCGTAAATTTAATATCGGTCCGAGCAAAGAACAATATTCCGGCGATACAACCGGTGACTACAAAATGGCCCGCATTGGTGGTGGATTTATTCTGCCGCACAATGGCTGGACAATTAACCCTGCTCTTGCCTACACATATGAAAACCTGAAAATCAAAGGCTATTCAGAAAATGTTGGTGCTGGCAGTCTGGCATTCGGTGACAATGAAATTGAATCGTCCCGCTTAACCGCAAGCCTGACAGTTTCATATAATTCCAAAGATCCATATGACTGGAAACCAATGGTTCGTGTTTCACTGGAGCATGAATTCAAAGATGATGATCTAAGAGTTCACCTGGGTCCGAATGAAAATTCGATTGGAACCCTGTATCTGGACCGCCCTGACGGAACCTATGGTTATCTGACTGGTGGCCTGTCGAAGAAAATATCTGATTCCACTACCTTTGGTATTAACGCAACGACTGTTATCGGACAGGATGGAGTAACCGGTGTCAGCGGAGGAGTATCATTAAAAAGCAAGTTCTAGTTCTCACTATTTAACCCACACACACAACTCAGGCCCTCATCGCGAGGGCCTTTTTTTTTGCATTTTCAATTTTCATAATCCGGCCCGGTTTTGAAATGTAATTATTTCTGCAAGTGCTTTTCCCACCACATGAAGACTTTTGTCTAATAACACACGCCAGCCTGCCGCCATAAGGTGTTAGCCATCAAGGGCAAATATGTAATTAATTACCATATATTGGGGTATTCTATGTATATTTTACATAAGATTTACCGCAGGGCCCTTGTCCTTGTCGGTCTTATGATCTTTGCCGCGTCTTCCTTCGCTGGTGATCTCAAAGTAAAACGCGTTATAATATTAGGCGACACACTCAGTGACGGTGGGTCATACTCTCAGGCTGCACAGGCTGTTTATGAGAAAAATGGTGTTACCCTCCCGGAGAATATGCGCTTTCGTGTCCTGGAAAATAAACTGGATGGAAGTTCCAGAGTATGGGCAGAAATTGTTTCAGAAAATCTTGGTGTAAAAACAGATCCAAATGTTCTGAGGGGGGCTACAACACGGCTGGGTTCCGGTGATCCACTTCCTACCCCAATTGAAGAGCAAAAAATTGGTGGGACTAATTATGCTGAATTAGGCTCCAAGATAACAAACAGTACCGGGCCAAGCCTTTTTGAAGATAAGGACGCAGGCCTTACAGCGCAGGATGTTGTTACTCAGGTCGACCGCGTATTGGCCGATAATAAAGGCAAACTCAATAAGGATGACTTTATTTTAATACTGGCTGGCAGTGAAGACGCTATTTCTGCTGCAGTGAAAGTCTCGGAGACTGCCGGAGCGGCCGCAACAGCAGCTGCGGGAGCACAGGTACAGGCCGAAATAGCAGCAGGTAACATTACTGTTGCCGACGCAATCAACCAGAACTTTCCACCGGATGTACTTGCAAGAATAAATGCTGCCTCAGGCCAGGCTTTCCTCGCGGCAGCAACAGCGGGTAGAAAAAACGCGGATGAAGTCACTCTTCCAAATGCTGCAAAAGCCCTCTCGGATCAAGTCGACAGATTAAAAAATGCTGGTGCAAAAAATATTGTTATTTTGACAGTACCTGTATCATCTGCCGATGTCGCAAATGGTGGCATTGCAAGATATTATGGCTCTATCAATGAAAGCATTAAAAAGGAGTTTGCCGGTAAAGATGGTATAGTCATACAAACGACGAAACTAATTGATGCAATGCGAAATGACAAAGCTCGTTTTGGTTTCACGACTGATCCGGCAGCCGGGACTAATTGTACGGGTGAAGGCTTCCTTTGTATTGATCAGCTAACCACGAATACTACAGCTGATGGAAAACCAAATACTGTGATTGACGCTGAAAGCCATCCGTCACAACAAATGCATAGCAATATTGCCGACCTGGTATCTGCAACTCTGCTGGCTGCATCTCAAAATGCCAGCATCAGGAACTCAACTCTGGGCACAATCCGGCAGAGTAGTACATCAATTGAAACCAGACTGGTTCCAGGAGCCTTTCATGCATATAACAAAAACGGCCTGCAACAACCGAGAAAAAAATATGACATTCAGATGTACGGCAATTTCTCAGGCGGTTATTTTGAGGATGACAAAGGTCAGGTTAACCCCGGCTCAAAGGCAACCACACTCTCTCTAAATGGTGGTGCTGATGTGGTTCTTGGCAACAATGCACTGGTTGGTGTGAATGTAGCCTTCAACAACAGTGATGTTGATTTTGGCGGCGACACCGGTGGCTTTGACAGCCGTCAGTTTATTGGAACACTTTACGGAAATCTGTCAGTTACAAATACAATCTTCGTCAATGCTGCAGTCAGTGCCGGACATGTGGATCTTGATGACATCACCCGTAAATTCAATATCGGACCAAGTGAAGAATCCTACACAGGTGAGACAACCGGGCGATATGCATCTGCCCGTGTTGGTGTTGGCTATAACCACAGATCAGGTGGTTGGACACTCACTCCTTCTGTCTCCTACACATATGAGAACCTGAAAGTTAAAGGCTACACCGAAAGTGATGGTATTGGTAGCCTGGTGTATGGCGACAGTACCCATGAATCTTCCAGAGTTTCAGCAGGCTTTATGGCGACTTACACGTCCAAAGACCCTTACGGCTGGAAACCAATGTTCCGTGTCACCGTAGAGCACGACTTCAATGATGATGATATGAAAGTTGTCATGGGCTTTGACAAGGATACATTAGGTAACCTGTATCTTGCGAGACCGGATGACACTTATGGAACAGTTTCTGCCGGTGTTTCCAGAAATATTGGCGAAAGCACTTCCCTTAATCTCAACGCAACAGCTCTAATTAGCGGAGATGGTGTATCGGGAGCGAGCGGTGGAATTTCTATTAAGAGTAAGTTCTAGTTTTAATATCGACAGACAAAAAATTGGGGCCCCGGATTTCCGGAGCCCCTTTTTTATTTTCGGTTATTATCCACCGAAATCATCCAGCATAATGTCTTCACGTTCCACGCCCATATCAAGCAGCATGTTGATTACGGACTGGTTCATGATGGGTGGACCGCACATATAGTATTCGCAATCTTCAGGAGTCGGGTGGTCTCTCAGATATTGCTCATAAAGAACGTTATGAATGAAACCTGTATAGCCTTCCCAGTTATCTTCGGGCATTGCATCGGATAGTGCGACATGCCATTGGAAGTTTGGATTTTCGGCAGCAAGTTTGTCGAAATCTTCTACGTAGAACATTTCACGTTTTGAACGAGCACCGTACCAGAAGGTCACTTTGCGTTTTGTGGCCAGTCTGCGGAACTGATCCAGAATATGAGAGCGCATGGGAGCCATACCTGCACCACCACCAACAAAGACCATTTCCTTATCAGTATCACGAGCAAAGAACTCACCGAACGGACCGGAGATTGTTACCTTGTCACCCGGCTTCAGGTTAAAGATGTAAGATGACATCAGCCCCGGCGCGATATCCTGTGTCCGTGGAGGCGGAGTTGCGATCCGAACGTTAAGCATGATGATGCCCTTTTCGTCAGGATAGTTTGCCATTGAGTAGGCTCTGGTCACTTCCTCGGTATTGACGGATTTCAATTTCCAGAGATCGAAGTTATCCCAGTCAGAGCGATACTCTTCCTGTACGTCGAAACTGGAAAAGTCTATGTCATACGGAGGGCATTCGATCTGAATATAGCCCCCTGCCCTGAAGTTAACATTCTCGCCTTCTGGCAGTTCAAGAACCAGCTCTTTAATGAAGGTTGCCACGTTATCATTTGAACGGACAGTACATTCCCATTTGCGAACACCAAAGACCTCTTCAGGAACTTCAATATCCATATCCTGTTTTACAGCAACCTGACAGGACAGACGGTCGCCGCAACGGGCCTCACGTTTGGTGATGTGAGATTCTTCAGTTGGAAGAATTGAGCCTCCGCCGGAATGAATGCGCACCCGGCACTGGGCGCATGTTCCACCGCCGCCACATGCTGAAGGCACAAACAGTTTCTGGCCAGCCAGTGCTCCCAGAAGTTTCTGCCCAACGGGAACCGATATTGTTTTTTCGCCATTAATACGAATATTGACATTGCCGCTTGCAACCAGCTGGCTTTTGGCGAAGAGAATGATCGTCACAAGTGCGAGAACGATCAATGTGAAAAGGGCTATACCTAGTGAAAATTCCAACATGCCACCACCTCACAATTTTACGCCAGAGAAAGCCATGAAACCCATAGCCATCAGACCTGCTGTAATAAACGTAATGCCCAGACCCTGAAGGCCATCAGGTATATCGCTGTATTTCAGCTTTTCGCGAACTCCGGCCATTGCAGTAATTGCCAGTGCCCAGCCAAGCCCTGAAGACAGGCCATAAACTGTAGACTCCGCCAGATTGTAGTCACGCTCAACCATAAACAGGGAGCCACCGAGAATTGCACAGTTCACAGTAATCAAAGGCAGGAAAATACCCAGCGCGTTATAGAGAGCCGGGAAGAACCTGTCCAAAGTCATTTCAAGGATCTGCACGATCGCAGCAATAACACCGATATAGCTGATCAACCCGAGAAAACGCAGATCCACGCCCTGAATGCCAGCCCATGCAAGAGCATTTTCATTCAGAAGGTAAGTCAGGATCAGGTTATTTGCCGGAACCGTAATTGCCTGAACAACAGTTACGGAAATACCAAGACCGATTGCTGTTTCGATTTTCTTGGAAACAGCAAGAAATGTACACATGCCCAGGAAGAATGCCAGAGCAAGATTATCGATAAATATGGATTTAACGAAAAGAGTAATCAAAGCTTCCATTGTTAGTGTGCTTCCTCTGGCGTCTGGATTACAAATTCGCGCTTCTCAACCTGTTGAGGTTTCCATGAACGGAACGCCCAGATTATCAGGCCAATGATAAAGAAGGCCGAAGGCGGTAGCAGCAGCATGTTATTCGGTACATACCAGCCGCCCTTGCTGGTTGTCTCAAGAATAACCTGGCCGAAAAGAGTGCCTGAACCGAACAGCTCTCTTATAAAACCGACAAGCAGAAGGATCAGGCCATACCCCAGACCGTTGCCAAAGCCGTCTATGAATGAGGCAACCGGAGGGTTTTTCATGGCAAATGCTTCTGCCCTGCCCATTACGATACAGTTGGTGATAATCAGGCCAACGAATACTGAAAGGGTTTTTGAAATTTCGTAGGCATAAGCTTTCAGAAGCTGATCTACGAGAATAACCAGAGATGCGATGATAACCATCTGCACGATGATCCGTATTGAAGACGGGATCTGGTTACGTATTATAGAAATAAAGAAGCTCGAAAATGCTGTTACCAGCGTAACTGCGAGCGCCATAACCAGCGCCACCTTCAATGAAGATGTAACAGCCAGCGCCGAACAAATTCCAAGCACCTGAAGCGTTATCGGATTATTATCGACCAATGGGTCGAGAAGCATTTCTTTTTTGCTTTCAGACATTATGCTTTCCCACTTTTCAGATTATCCAAAAACTTTTTAAACCCTTGTTCCCCAAGCCAGAAGCGCACGAGGTTATCAACGCCACGCGTCGTCAGCGTAGCACCGGCAAGTCCATCAATATGGTGCTCTTTATTAGCAGGAGCAGTCTTGGCGACTGTAATTTTTACGCTGCCGTCACCACCATAGACTTTCTTGCCATTCCACTGGGCACGCCAGTTAGGATTATCAACTTCTGCACCAAGTCCTGGCGTTTCGCCATGCTCATAAAACTGCAAGCCAAAGATTTTATTGCCATCGCTTTCAAGTGCGATAAACCCGTACAATGTTGACCAGAGGCCATAACCATGAACAGGCAGGATAATCTTTTGCAGCTTTCCGGCTTCATCCTTAACCAGATATACCGATGCATATTTCGCCTGGTTTTTAATACCTGCCGGATCATCAGTCAGTTTCACACTGGTTGCCGGGTCTTTAGCCGCTTTACGCTGGTTATAAGCAACTGGATCCATATCCTTTGCAAAGGTCCCGGTTTTAAGATCGACAACCCGCGCTTCGATAGCCTTAAAAGCCTCATCAACATTAACGCCAGCTTTAAACAAACCCGCAACCTGAAGAATATTTCTTCTTTTATCGAGAATCTTGTTCGCTTCCTGCAAAGGCTTTAACATTACCGCCGCACCAGACACGATCATTGAGCAGAACAGGCAAAGGATAACCGCTACCAATATGGTTTTCGGAGTACTGTCTACAGGTAGAGCCTTAAAGCGGGCCCAGGCACCCATCTGGCTGGTTTCAACTGCTGCAGTATCTGTAATTACGTCAGTGTCAGGCATATCTGCGCGCCCTCCGGGCTATGTTCGCTTTCACTACAAAATAATCAATCAATGGAGCGAAGATATTTCCGAATAGAATTGCGAGCATCATTCCTTCCGGGAATGCGGGGTTGATCACCCTGATCATCACCACCATAAAGCCAATCAGTGCACCGTAGATCAGACGTCCTGTGTTGGTCATTGCTGCAGATACGGGTTCCGTCACCATGTAGACGAGACCAAATGCGTATCCACCGAGAACCAGATGCCAGTACCACGGCATGGCGAACATCGGGTTGGTATCGCTACCGATTGTATTGAGAAGATAAGAAAAACCGATCATACCAGCCAGGCAGCCAACGATCAGGCGCCAGTTGGCGATACGGGTGTATAGCAGGAAGGCCATACCAATCAGACATGCAACAGTTGAGGTCTCACCTATTGATCCCTGAATTGTTCCATAGAACGCATCCCACCATGTAATGCCTGCCGCAGCCAGTCCTTCATGACCGCTCTGTACAGTGATACCCAGTGCAGTTGCACCGGAGAAGCCGTCAACAGGTGTCCAGATTGCGTCGCCTGACATGCTTGCCGGATAGGCAAAGTAAAGGAATGCACGTCCGGTAAGAGCCGGGTTCAGGAAGTTTTTGCCAGTGCCGCCAAAGACTTCCTTGCCGATAACAACACCAAATGTAATGCCCATAGCAACCTGCCATAATGGTGTGGTTGCCGGCATAATCAGTGTGTAGAGCATGGACGTTACAAGGAAGCCCTCATTGACCTCGTGCTTGCGTACTGTTGCGAACAGCACTTCCCAGATACCGCCAACAACAAGCGTCACCACATAGATTGGCAGGAAGTAAAGGAAACCATGTGCCATGCAGGCAAAAAGGTTGGTTGCATCAAGCGGGATACCCAGCGCATTCAGGATATCAATACGCCAACCTGTTGCACTGGCTGCACCAAGTTTGCCAATCGCAAGATTTGACTGAAGGCCGGTATTGTACAAAGCCATCAAGATACATGGAACCGTTGCGATCACCACATAGGTCATCACGCGTTTCATATCGATGAAGTCCCTGGCGTGAGGGGCCGCTTTGGTTACAGTTTTTGGCGTGTAAAGTATGGTATCAACCATTTCGAAAATGGCATAATATCTTTCGAACCGTCCGCCTTTTTCAAAATGCGGCTCGATCCGATCCAGTATGTTCCGGAGCCCCACGTTACCCCTCTTTCTCAATCTTATCTAATGTGGCGCGCAATGCCTCGCCATATTCATGTTTGCTGTGACATATGAATGTGCAAAGCGCCAAATCTTCTTCGTCCAGTTCCAAAGCACCCAGTTTCTGGGCCTGATCGGTATCCATGATCAAAATTGAACGGAGCAGCTGGGTTGGAAGAATATCCAGCGGTACAACACGTTCATATGATCCAAGCGGCACCATCGCACGGCGGCTGCCACGCTGGTTTGTACCAAACGGAAACTTTAATATTCTTCTTAATAAAGAAGAAAAGTGAACATTAATGAAAGAATATTTCTTAAATCCAGGAATTAGCCAGCCAAGGACTTCCTGCTTTTTATCTTCTTCCATCAGGGTAATCTGCTTGTGATACCGGCCAAGGAAAGCAAATTGATCGCTTGCAATGCTGCCTGACAACACTGAACCGGAAACCACACGACAGGGAATGTCAGGTTTGATCTCTCCATCTGTCAGGTCCATTGTGGAAGCACCAACTCTGGTTGCTACCAGTCTTGGTTTTTCAGCCAAAGGCCCGGCTATTGAAATGATTCGTTCAACATCAAGGCGGCCTGTCACAAACAGGCGACCGATGGAAATAACATCCTGATAATCTATGGTCCAGACTGTTTTTTCTGCATGTACCGGGTCAATGAAATGGATATGTGTGCCTGCCAGACCTGCCGGATGTGGCCCTGAGAACTCGTGATAGACAACACGCTCTATCTCTTTTTTAGGTCTTGCGCCATTTGGTGCCTGACAGACATGAACACTGCCGTCAGTCAGTTTGGATATGACTTCCAGTCCGTAAGCATATTCTTCGAGAGACTGATCAATGATAATTGCAGGATCAGCAGAGAGAGGGTCGGTATCTATAGACGTTACAAAAATTGAATTTGGAACTGCGCCGGTCAGTGGCACCTTTGAATAAGGACGTGTGCGGAAGGAAGTCCATAGCCCTGACTTGTAAAGATTGTCCTGAACTTCTTCGCGCTTCAGCTTTTTAAGTCCGCCTGCCAGATAAGCAGCAAAGGTGTAATCCCCGTTATTTTCAGACAGATCAATAACGATTGTCTCAAGCACTCGTTTTGGACCGCGATTAATTGCGCGAATTCTTCCACTTGCAGGAGATGTATATTGAATTTCAGGAGCGTCTTTATGAACAAAGAGAGGTTGCCCGGTCTTGACCATGTCCCCCTCGGCTACCAGTATCTTGGGTTTCAAGCCTTTAAAATCAGCACCATTTACGGCAACTGAACGAATGGCGGGACCTTCATGAATAACCTGTTCAGGCTGTCCAGTTATTGGAAGGTCTAATCCTTTGCTTAGGTTCATATTCAACCTTATCGTTATCTCGGTCGACCACACAAAAACCCTGCGTATTCAGGGCTGAATCTTAATCATTAAAATCCAGACGTTTATAGTGCGGCGCAATAATAAAAGTAAACAGTATTCAGGCCCGGTGAGACAATTTGAACTTACATGGACATACCTGAGTGAATACCTGTGGAAAGCAACTGTGATTAAGTGAATGGATAGTACCGTGTAGGACAGATAGTCAACCCCTGCACAGCAAAATCCACTATACTTCTGTGGGTTGAATTTGTTTTGTGAACGTAACAATTTAATAAATACATCTTGTGGGCCAAAATAAAAAAATTCCTTGACTTCAAACGCATATGGAAAGTTAAGGTCTGCCCATACCAATCGGCATTTTTTCGGAGGCGTATGTGAGAGTTTTCACACCATTGATCATTATTGTCCTGCTCCTGTCCGGATGTAATTCATCACCGCAAGGCAGGAAGGTGCTCTCATTCAAGGGCAGTACTATGGGAACAACTTATCTCGTAAAAGTTGTAACAGATAAGACCAGCCCTGATAGCAAAGCAATGCAGAAAAGCATTGAGGACAGCCTTGAGCTGGTTAATGACAGACTTTCCAACTGGCGCCCCAAATCTGAAATTTCAAACTTTAACAACTCTCAAAACACGCAACCTGTTCCAATTTCTTCAGACTTTGCAGTCGTAATGAAAGAGTCATTTCGCATTCATGAACTAAGTGAGGGGCGCTTTGATGTTACTCTTTCCCCGCTTATTCGTTTATGGGGATTCGGGCCTGCAAAAAATAAAACAACCATACCGGGTAATGAAGACATCGCCGCAGCAAAAGTTCTGGTTGGAATGGAGAAGCTGCTGGTACTTTCAGAAAATCCGGTAACACTGATGAAAAAAGCTCCTGCTGTAACTGTTAACCTCTCAGCCATTGCAAAAGGGTATGGTGTTGATCAGGTTGCCAGAGCTGTTGAAAAACATGGCGCAAAGAATTATCTGGTGGAAATTGGTGGAGATCTGTACAGCAAAGGCCTTAATGCGAGGGGAGAACCCTGGTCAATTGGCATTGAGAAACCGGATGCGACCGGACGCGCCATACAAAAAATTGTAAAAATCAGTAATCTTGGCATGGCAACGTCAGGTGATTATCGCAACTATGTTGAAAAAGACGGAAAGCGGTACTCACATATTATTGACCCGGCAACTGCCCGGCCTATAACTCATAACCTTGCTTCCGTTACGGTTCTTAGTGAAAATGGAATGCGAGCGGATGGTCTGGCAACGGCGCTTTTTGTACTGGGCGAAAAAGATGGTATGAGGATTGCCGAGAAAAATAATATTGCGGCTTTCTTTATTGTCCGTGAAGGAAACAAATTTGTGGAAACAAGCTCATCACGCTTTAAAGAACTCACAAAATAACTGCTTGGAAATTACATGACCTTTTTAATTGCCTTTATTGTACTGCTTCTCATTACTCTGGGGATGTCTCTTGGCGTTATTCTGATGAATAAGCCTATCAAGGGAAGTTGCGGAGGCCTCAACGCAATTGCTGGTGCTGATCACTGTGTTGTGTGCAAGAGAGAGATTGATCCCGATAGCCCTCTCAGAGATAAATTACAGTGCCCGAGAGCCAAAAAAGCAGCTTAAGACCGCCCACCTGTTCATGGGCTGACTAATGGCACGAATGCCAGAATCATAAAGCTCACAAGGGCAGACAGACCGGATATCCAACATTTTATTTTCCAGTTCCTGCCCTGTGTTTTCCAGTTGTCCCGAAAAATTTTTCCACTAAATACCATTATTAACAACAGGATAAGTGCTACTATCGGCGTATATGAGCTGATATTATCCAGGATATTTTTCATAAAAGCCGTCCTATCTGAATGTGCACACAATTAAATGATATCTTTGTCTTATTTGCATTTTTCTAAAAGATTGTTTTATGTCAGAAGCTAATTCAATCATAGAATGAATTGCTCTGGACTATACAACCCAAACTTGAAAAACACGAAAACCGGATACCCGGCTCCCCCCGGATGATCCTTATGAACCTGACAAAGCCCTATGAAGCACGCATATAAAATATCTGAAAGTTTCAACGCAACTGAACGCGATAAAGTGTCAGGCTTTCTGCATTCAGTTTATAATTCGCTCAGGACACAGAAAGATCTGTCACCAAACAACGAACTTGTAAACCTGAATCTGACAGATCTCGTTTCACAGATTATGGCATGGAGCGATTTAAACCAGTTTACTCTTGCTGATCTGGATAATGAAACCACTGCCCTGTTGAATGTTCTTCCATCTCTTTGTGCCCAGGCTGAATGTGAGATGGAAAAATGGTGGGCCGGCCGAATAGTCAATGACGAAGCCCTGCTCGACAGTTTCTGGTATCTGGAGCAATACAGGCTGCTGACAAGCAGTGAAATCAGGCTGATCCAGCACCTTAAAGCACAGCGCCTTGTGTTTCTTGGCAGTGGTGCCCTGCCCCTGACCGCAATAATTATGGCGCAGCATAATCCGCATCTGGAACTTGTATGCATCGATTGCGACAGCATTGCCTGTGAGCTGTCGGATGCGCTGATCAAAAAGCTCGGGCATTCCCCTCAAATACGGGTCATTGAAAGTGATGCCAGTTCCTATCGCTATTCGCATGAGGATATGGTGGTGTGCGCCAGTCTTCTTCGGGCTTCAGATATCTATGAAAGACTGTTCAGCAGTAATGTCTCGGATATAATTGTGCGGGATGCTGAAGACCTCTACCGTTTTATCTACCAGCCCGCCCAGCAACCTTCTGAAACTAACTATATGGAAATCGGCCGGACTCGCTTAAACTCGAAATGTATAAATATTAGCCGCCATTTTGAGAGAGTCGTTTTATGAATTCCCAAACTGCTTCCACTTTCAATTACCCATCGACTGATGCCCCCCAGAGCCAGGCTGCAATTCAGCTTACGCAGGACCTGATACGCATTCCCAGTCTGACCGCGATTACGCCGGACCTGATGCCTGCTGCAAAAAGCTCTCTCGATTTTCTTGAAGGTTATCTTTCCAGCTACGGAGCTTCATGCCATCGCATGGAATTTGAAGGAGGAAATGAGAAGTGGGGTTATCCTGTCGATAACCTTTATGCAGAATGGGCTATGGACGGTGCTGAACAGCATCTGTGCTTTATGGGGCATACGGATGTTGTCGCCCCTGGCGATCATTCCTTATGGAGTGCCGAACCTTTTAGTGGTGACGTTATCGATGACTGGATTTACGGACGTGGTGCTACAGACATGAAAGGTGCTGTTGCAACATTCTGCGTTGCTGCTGCCAGACTTGTTTCACAAGGTAAAATTCCGCCAGTTCACATCAGCCTGATTATTACATCAGACGAAGAATGGGTTGCAGCGAACGGCACGATAAAAGTGCTTGAATGGATGTCTCAGAATAACAGAAAGCCTGATGCTATTCTGATTGGAGAGCCAAGTTCCAGCGATGTTTTCGGAAGCCACATCAAGGTTGGACGCAGAGGCAGCCTTTGTGGAACGCTTAAGGTTCCGGGCACTCAGGGACATGCAGCCTACAAGGATCTGTTTGATAACCCGAACCGGGCCCTGTCGCTGGCGAATACCCTGTTAAATGCTCATAGCTGGGATAACAATATTCCACATTTTCCTGCTACCAATTTCGAGATTATTGCACAGGAAGCCGGGAGCTTCAGCAATTCATCCATAGTGCCAAACAAGGCAGAGGCGCTATGGAATGTCCGCTTTACCCCTGAATATACTCCTGAACGCATTGATGAAGTGATCAGAACGCTACTCAGTGAACCACCTGAGTGGGCACGTTCTCACCCTGATTGTGAAGGACTAAAAAAGATTAATGTATCTTCACATATAGATACTGTTTCCATGCCGTATTATTCTGCACCTGGCCTGTTTGCATCTATCACCGCAGAGGCCGTGGAGCATCACACCGGGATCACGCCTGTTATGGATGGCACCGGTGGCACGACTGATGGCCGGTTTGTGCATGATTTTTTCCCCGATGCACAGATCGTGGAGCTGGGCCTGCCCGAGAAAGGTGGCTGCCCAAATGATGTCCGTCCGAGTGATTACGGACAACGGGGAGGCATGCATCAGGTCGATGAAAGATGCAGCATTAACGATATCCAAAAACTATTGTTGTGTTATCAGGAGATAATCGCAAAATTTGCCAGCAGCACCCAGAGGAAGTGAGATGGTACCTCAACCCAAAGTATATTATGATCTGAATATCTCAACGATATCTCAGGTTGATTATGAAGAAATGGCAGTACTGTACTGCCATTCAATAAAAAATAACCCACGCGGCTTTATTCAGGATCTCACTTTTCATGGACCGGTTGAAGCCATGGCCGAGTCATTTATCAAAGCCGGCGGTGATATGCTGTCACTTCGATATAATGGCTCTCTAATCGGCATGGGTGGCCTTAGAAAAGTGAACAATAACAGGGCTGAACTCTGCAAGCTTCATATACACTCTGAATTTCAGGGTAACGGTTATGGCAAACTTCTGACCCAGACACTGATAGAACGTGCATCAGAGCTTTCCTACAATGAAATCGAGCTGCATGTCACCAAAACGCAAAAATCTGCTATTGGTCTTTATCGCAAACTTGGTTTTAAAGAAACAAAGCAAGCTATCTATCAGACAAAAATAAATGGTCAGAAACTAAGTTTTGATACCCTTTATATGATTTTGAAATTACCTGGCAGACTTTCTTAAGCGGCAGGGTCTGCCCTCCGCTTCGCAGCGCCACTGGCGATAAGCATTCTGTTTGCAGATAACCTTGCGCTCACGGGCCATTTTAAAGCTCGACCAGCGTGAACGGTATTCGAATTTGGTGAATACCTGCCAGGAGTTTACGGCTTCCTCATGTGATATTTTTTTACTGGCATTCCAGTCGCTGACACCATAATGCATATGTTCTGTCATACAGAGCTTCCGGCCAAATGGTTTTACTGTATGCAACAGCTCGGCAACACCTCTTCTGGATTTACGGTCCTTACCAGATCCGGCAAAGCCTGTTTCAGCAATCATAATCAGACATAGCAGCATACTCAGCGCAATAAGACCCCTGTTCAGCATATTCCAAATCACCCGTCATTATGGAAACAAAACATAACAGGGACTATCTGATGATATGGTTTACAGAGTATTACTTTGTTCAAATCTCTGTATCAAACTGTGCCACGAACCTGAAAAGTTCGCATATATATACCTGAAAAACTCGCATTTACTTTTTACAAAATCATGAATAAATCATTTTTTACACCTATATTACAAAAGGTTATAAATAATTCTGAATTTTCACTTACTCTTCAAAATTGCAGTTGATCGCAATACCCCCTTCCCTCCTTAACCTCTGGTCCAAATTTTAGAGTTTACGCATAAATTACTGTGATATACATGCACATTATGCATTTAAAAGAACTGGACGCCAATCTCGTTGTTGTACTCGATGCACTGTTAATTGATGCGAGTGTGACCAAAGCTGCTGAACGCCTGGGGCGGAGCCCTTCTGCTGTCAGCCATGCATTGGCGAATTTAAGAGAGATATTTGAGGACAAGCTTTTCGTTCGCGCAGGACAACGACTTGTGCCTACAGCTAAAGCTACATCGCTGGCACCGACAATTCATGTTATAGTGTCTGGCATGGAAAGTTTATTACGGCCTGAAACGCCCTTTGATCCGGCGATACAGGAACGTAATTTCTCTCTGGCCTGTCGTGGTACGTTTGAGCTGACACTGCTTCATGAGCTGCGGAATTCAATCCGGGATCTTGCTCCGAATATCACGATAAACTGGAAACCGCTGGCTGGCCTTCAGAATTTTGAAGATCTGAGGCAAGGTCGCTCTCACTTCCTGATAAGTGAAGGTAAGCCTGTCGAGAATGCGGCTGATTTTGAATCCGTCCATCTTAACGATGATGAATATGTAACTCTGGCCAATAAGAAACACCCGATGGCCGGAAAAGAGATAAACGCCGAGAATTTCTCAAATACCGAGAATATCCTGTTTGCGTCGTCTCATAATACACCATTCGAGCAGCACCTGGAGATGCATGATATCCAGATGAAGCATACGCTGGAAGTCTCTTCAGCGTTTGTTGGCCTGTTTATTGCTCTGGAATCCAATGCATTTGTTACTCTGCCCGCATCTGTAGTGGAGATACTGAAAAACCATGTGCCATTTGCTGTCATAAAGCAGCCTTTTCCCACGCTTTCAGTGTCCAACCATCTATGTTGGCACAGAAGCCACGACCGGGACGAATGCCATGAATGGGTAAGAAACAAACTTATTGAGTTAGTTAAGTAAACAGAGCCACGTAGATGATTATATGCTCATGTAATATCATTTCAGATACGGACATTCGAAATGCGATTAAAAAATTGCGCAAGAATGACCAGAATGCTCTGTTGACGCCTGGCCGGGTGTATAATGCACTTGGCAGACGTGCTCAATGTGGCTCCTGCCTTGATAACGCTATTGCTGTCATACTTGATGAACAGCCAAATGGTATGCAGAGAGGCTGAAAGCCTCTCTATAACCTGCCATCTTCCAGAATGTCTACATAACACTCATAAAGATGATTTCTATCACCGGTATCAGTATAATTCCAACCGAAATAGCCAGTCCAATTATGAAATCTTTAAACATCTCTCTGCCCTTGTTTCCTGCCGGGAGGTGATAAATCTATCTACTTTCCCCTACTGCAAGCACTATATAAAAGTCAGCCGGGGGATGATAATAACTTCAGGTAACATCAGCTTGATTGGGAAAACCCCTGCCAAAGCCGTTACCAGCAGCTGGTCAGAACAGTTACAGCTCCGAGGGCTGCATACATAACCATGCTAAAACCAATTCCATAAAAAATTTCCTGCATTTCCCTACTCCTTGCAACGAGTATGCTGCAATTGCGTTTCTCTCCTGACACTCAAAAACAATAGGGGAAGGTGGGTGAATGAAAATTGAAGTTCACATTCATCTGGCATTCATGAATGTAAAGTTTTGTTTCAGGAACAGGGGTATTCCCGCTTTTTTGTAAAGAAATATTGCTGGCGCTGATTGCATATATACATTAAATCGCCTCATACAACAGCTAGCCTGCAAAAAAATGAGAAAAAGCAGATATACTCTGCGCAACGAAAGTTATAATAATGATGCGGATAATCCAGATTTGCATTGTCTTTTTCATGAGTGCGCTGACACTCCAGACCTTCAGTACGGCAAACGCACAATCTGCAAATGAACAGCTTCAGCAATGCTGGAATCCGAAGCTTCTGCAGGCCACCCGTTCTGAAAAATATCCAAGACATGGCATCAGGCAGGCCTTTATCGAGCCCCCTGCCCTTGCATCCTACATTCTGCCGCCGGTAAGTCCTGCCCTTAGAGGGTCTATCAGACGTGTGGAGCTTCCCCCTGGACAAAAGCTTATTGCGCTGACACTGGATCTTTGCGAGGCACATGATGAAGTCGCAGGATATGACGGTGCCGTTATTGACTATCTGCGCAGGCACAATATCAAGGCAACACTGTTTGCTGGCGGCAAGTGGATGATGACCCACCAGCTTCGTGCGCAACAGCTTATTGCGGACAGCCGTTTTGAGATGGGGAACCACGCATGGACGCACGGGAATTTCCGGAATATTAATCGCAAAAAAATGCAAAGTGAAATTGTGAATGCCCAGAAAGCCTACCGCTTCACAATAAACAACGTTCAACGGCAGGGATGCGTTATCCGTAGCGGTTACAAACTGCATAAGCCGGAAGATATGACCTTATTTCGCTTTCCTTACGGATCATGTACTGCAGAATCCCTGAAAATGGTTGGAGATAAAGGACTGCTCGCAATCCAGTGGGATGTTGCAACAGGAGACCCGAGTAAAGCACAGTCAGCACAGGCAATCGCCCGGCAGGTTATGACTAATGTAAAACCGGGATCGATTATTATAGCTCATGCTAATGGTCGTGGATGGAATACTGCGAAGGCACTTCCACTATTTATCCCTAAACTTATTGCAAAAGGCTATAAGTTCGTTACAGTTAGTGAATTACTTGCAGCAGGTAGACCTGTTATTTCACAACATTGCTACGATAGTGTTTTAGGCGACACCAATCGCTATGACAGGAACCGCAAAAAATACAAACGCAGATTAAGAACAAAACATAGAGATAGTATTACGCAATATGAGTCCATTTTCCCCCCACACAGTCCTTTCAGATAAATTATCCCTGTTCCCGGTTGATGAAGAGATGGCCCATGAAATAGGCCATGCTCTGGCGGGCATGGATCCCTGGGAGCATTATGAGTACCCGGCGTACAAGCTGGTTGATTTTTTAAAGTGGGATGACCCATCCACACGGCAATATGCCATCGTGTATGACGATGAGCTGGCCGGGACTGTTGCTCTTCGATATCCCTGGCTTCAGGGGCCTTATCTGCAATTGCTTGGCCTGTTCAGTGATTATCAGAGCAAGGGGATCGGAACACAAATTCTGAACTGGCTTGAAAATGAGACGCGGGGCAGCTCCCGTAACCTATGGGTCGTCGCTTCCGAGATGAATACCAGAGCTACTGCTTTCTATGAAAAACACGGATACAAGCGAATTGCCATGCTGGATGATCTGGTCAAAGAAGGCATGAACGAGATACTATTCAGAAAACGCCTGTAGAGACTATCAGACAGCAGCCCCTTCCACCCTCTTCGGGTAAAAAAAGTCACTCCTGATTTTAGGCAAAAAAAGACCCGTTCGTCTGTTTATGGGACGAACGGGCAAGTCCTGGGAGGTTTGACAGTACAAATTCTCTAAAAATAGCTATTCTCTTCTATTTTCCGAAGTAATAATAAAAGTTATAAACTCTTATCAAGATCACTTCTCAAAACCGAAGCACTGAATAACACTACGCGACCAGAAGAAAAGGAACAAAAATATAAATTTAAGACACTGTCTTCTTAAGTATTTCGCGAGTTATCAAGAACTCATAATGTATAAAAATATAATACACACAAAAAACACATTTTCAACTAGAATATAAAACTTTTTACACAATTATACTTTTAATTACTTATTAATACTTTTATTGCGCAGAATTTCTTTTCAAAAATATTTCTTAAAACAAAAAAAGGGAGCTGTATAACCAGCCCCCTTCAAAATAATAATTGTATATACTGTAGTTTGACTATGAATTAGCCAACGATTTCAGCTTCAGCAAAATTCTGTGCAATCTCGATTGCAGCATTTTCCGCACTGTCAGAACCGTGAACTGAATTACGCTCGATGTTTTCAGCATATTCTTTACGGATTGTGCCAGGCTCAGCTTCAGCTGGGTTTGTAGCGCCCATAACTGCACGGTTGGCAGCAACAGCGTTCTCACCTTCAAGAACCTGAACAACGATTGGACCTGATGTCATAAATGCTACCAGCTCACCGAAGAAAGGACGCTCTTTGTGTACACCATAAAATTCTTCAGCCTGAGCCTGTGTCCAGCGAACGCGCTTCTGTGCAATAACGCGAAGACCAGCAGTTTCCAGCTTGTCGATGATTTTACCAGTCAGGTTGCGCTCAGTTGCATCCGGCTTAATAATGGACAAAGTTCTTTCAATAGCCATTTTCTCTTCCCACCTTTCAGGAATGTGTTAATTAATGTGTGGAATTTGCGCCGCTTATACCTGCCCATGTGAAATATCGCAAGGGACTTCGGGGATTATATGTAGAAATGCGGCATATGTGCCTATATAGACAACAATAAACTAACAATCCGGCGTAAACCTCATGCTTCACATTAATGATATTACATACCGCATAGAAGGCAGACTTCTGCTGGAAAAAGCAACAACGGCAATCCCTTCAGGCCATAAAGTGGGTATCGTTGGCCGGAACGGGACCGGCAAAACAACACTACTGCGCCTGATATCTTCTGAAATAGCCCCTGAAGATGGCGAAATCAAAACGCCGAACAATACCCGAATTGTTCATGTTGCGCAGGAAGCTCAGGCTACGGACAAGACATTGCTGGAAACCGTGCTGGAAGCAGACGCCGAGCGGCATAATCTGCTGGCAGAGGCCGAGACAGCCACTGACCCGCACCGCATAGCAGAAATTCAGATACGCCTCACCGATATTGATGCGCACAGTGCGCCTGCGCGGGCTGCTGCAATTCTGGCAGGTCTCGGGTTTGACGAGACCGCACAGCAAAGAACATGTGAGGAATTTTCCGGTGGGTGGCGAATGCGTGTATCCCTTGCGTCCGCCCTGTTTACCGAACCCGATGTTCTTCTGCTGGATGAGCCGAACAACTATCTGGATCTGGAAGGTACTTTGTGGCTGGAGAATTTCCTCCGTGGTTACAGGAATACTGTGATTATAGTGAGCCATGACAGGGACCTTCTGAACAAGGCCGTCACAGGCATACTCCATCTGCATCAACACCGCCTGAACTATTATTCCGGCGGTTATGACCAGTTTGAGGATACGCGGCGGGAAAAGCAGCGTCTTGAACTCAAACTGATGAAAAAACAGGATGATGAACGGCGCAAACTTGAAGCCTTTGTTACACGTTTCAAGGCCAAGGCCTCCAAAGCGGCGCAGGCACAAAGCCGGGTTAAGGCGCTGGCAAAGATGCAGCCAATTGCAGCGCAGATTGACGATGCCGTTATTCCGTTTCATTTCCCTACCCCGGAAAAAGACCTGGGCAACCCGCTTATGCGTCTGGAAAATGTTTCTGTCGGGTATACTCCGGACAACCCAGTTTTGCGTGACCTCAGCCTGCGGATTGACAGTGACGACCGTATTGGACTTCTTGGTTCAAACGGTAACGGCAAGAGTACGTTTGCCAAACTGCTTGCCGGGTGGCTTGATGCCGAGACCGGGCATAAAAGGCAGTCAAAAAAACTGGAAATCGGATATTTCACTCAGCACCAGCTTGATGATCTGAACCCGAAGCATTCGCCTTATGATCATATTGCCGAACTGATGGAAGATGCAACCGAAGCACAGAAGCGGGCAAAGCTTGGACAGCTTGGCTTTGGTGCGGACAAGGCTGATACACCTGCCGGGCAGTTATCCGGTGGTGAGAAGGCGCGACTGCTGTTTGCCATGTGTTCTTTCCACGGGCCGCACATTCTGATCCTCGACGAGCCGACCAACCATCTGGATGTTGACAGTTGCGAGGCTCTTATTCATGCGATCAACAGTTATGAAGGTGCGATTGTTCTGATCAGTCACGACCGTCATTTGATACAGGCCTGCGCGGACCGTTTATGGGTCGTGCGCAACGGGACCGTCTTGCCTTATGAAGGTGATATTGATGACTATCGCAACGAATGCCTGTCCGACAGAAGCAATAAGACCCAGAAGAGCAAAAAGCCTGATGGAAACGGCAAGGACGCCTCCAACCGTCAGGACCAGCGCCGCGCCGCTGCCGCCCGACGTGCCGAGCTTGCACCACTGAGGAAAATCACTCAGAAGCTCGAAAAAGACGTCGATAAAATCACGCAGCAGATCACGAAAGTGGATGAGCAGTTATCAGATACGTCTCTCTACGAAAAAGATCCTGACAAGGTACAAAAGTTGACAATGCAACGAGGGCAACTGACAAAGGATCTCTCCGCTGCGGAAGAAAAGTGGATGGAAGCGCTTGAGGAATATGAGATGGCTGAGGCTGGGGAGTGAATCGGCTGGGATTACCGCTGGCCTGAACCGTTCCATGCGGGCGAGGTTATTCGTAGTCACTCTTTTTCTCCTGGGGTTAAGGATATAGTATAATGGGATCAAAGCCATCAAAACCTGGATTAGCTGAAAGTTGGTTTTTCGGAACATGGCTTACAGCATCAGAAGATGAACCTTATCAATACTATGATGAGCTGGACAATGAAAGATGGACGATAAGGTGTGTAAGAAAATATAGGGATGGCACATTGATAGCTAACAGTTATGACGACGAAAATTGGCGTGATACAATGCCGGAAGGACCTATTCCCTCTCTCAAGGAAATCAACAGCAACGCAGAATTTATTGCCAGAGATATTTCAAAATCGGATTTTGAAACCATTTGGAAAAAAGCTGTCACTGCCGGTCGGTGAGCAGGGATTGGAGTTAATTTTTTGGAGAAGCTAGCCCCCTCATTTACAACAAAGAGTTTTGAAATAAAGTTGCAAGGATTATCCAGCAGGCAATTTCTATTACTTGCTGCACAGCTCCTAAATGATCCCCTGTATATCCCCTGAATTTGTATTTTAAATAATAGAATGAAAGACCCGTTATGACCAGAATTGCAGCGATTAATAAAGCAGCATATGGTAGCAGGGGAAATAATATAATCCCGGATACTGAACAGATAATTACATTACTGAAGCTAATACCCGTTGCGCTTTGCCCCATGCCACTGCTTTTTACCGGCGGCAGTGCCCACACCAGAAATGGCAGACATGAACGACTGGCCATTGCTATAGCGATAAGTGAAATAGCTGCCAATGCGGTATTTTCAATAAGGGCGAGAGCAGATACACGTATTCCTATTGAAAAAAATAAAGCAATAGCCCCGAAACTGCCCACCCTGCTATCTGACATTATTTCCAGTTTTTTATCCGGGTTACTCGTTCCAAAGCTGTCAGCAGTGTCCGCCAGACCATCCTCATGTATGGCTCCGGTAACAGCAACAAGGCTGAAAGTGGTTACAAATGCCGCCAGTATCAGCGGCACCCCCAGATAGCTCAGAGCACTGTATACCAGTGCAGCAAGCAGCCCTGTCACCCCACCGACAAGAGACCAGCACCAGCTACTCTGTGCAAGGGAAGGAACCGGCGCTTCTATATTTCCGACAGGCAATCTTGTAAAGAAAAGCAATGCCAGATGTATCTCTTTTATAAATGTTGAAATATGCAATTTACGATTCCGATATTCCTGCATCCGCAAATGTCGCCATTCCATTATGACACGCCAGTGCACTTCGAATAATACCGAGAGATAAAGCTGCCCCCGAGCCCTCTCCCAATCTCATTTCAAGATTAAGAATGGCTGATTTTTGTATTTTTTGAAGCAGGGCTTCATGTCCGGGCTCACTGCTCTGGTGTGCGACCAGACAATGATCAAGTGCCTCATCAAAGCTGCTTAACACTGCGGCAGCAGCAGTGCAGATAAAACCATCAAGAACCACTGGTATCTTAAGCATACGGGCTGCAATGATTGCACCGGCAATAGCTGCCTGTTCACGCCCGCCGAATGCACAAAGCAGCTTTAACGGATCATCAATCAAACCGGCATGAAGTTTCAGCCCTTCGTTTATGGCGTTTATTTTTACAGTAATTCCCTGTTTGTCTGAACCTGTCCCAGGCCCGACCCATTTCTCCGTAGGCCCGCCAAACAATGCGCAGGAAAGCGCTGCTGCTACAGTGGAATTACCAATACCCATTTCTCCAAGAAGCAGGATGTCGGCACTGCTGTTCACCGAAGTTGCCCCCTTTTCCATGGCAGCCAATACTTCAGTTTCACTCATAGCCACTTCTTGGGTGAAATCCTTTGTAGGATTATCCAGATCCAGTGCAACAACATCTAAATCAGCATTATTTTCTCTGCATAATTGATTGATTGCAGCACCGCCGTTTTTAAAATTCTCAACCATTTGGGCGGTAACTTCCTGCGGATAGGGGTTAACACCCTGATTACAAACCCCATGGTTTCCGGCAAACACAAGTGCCTGTGCCTTATTGATTTCAGGGAGAACTGTACCCTGCCATCCCGCCAGAAAAACGGATATTTCTTCTAACACGCCAAGAGATCCGGGTGGCTTTGTAAGAATGTTCTGCCGTTCTTGTGCAAGTTGACGGTATTTCTCATCCGGCACAGGAAGATCAGCCAGTATTGCCGCCAGCTCTTTCAGAGTTGATGCCTTAAAAATTCTTTTTGTCATTCGTTATTTAAGCCTCATTGGTAACCCTGAAACAGTCATATAAACCTCGTCGGCGATTGCAGCGATAGACTGGTTTGTCATACCTGCCAGATCCCTGAACTTTCTGGCCAGAGCATTTTCAGGAACAATTCCCATGCCCACTTCGTTGGTAACCATTATAACCGGGTTTTGCTGCCTGCTTAGAACATCTATAAGTTGTAATATTTCAGACTTAACATCGTGTTCCGCAAGCAGGAGATTTGTAACCCATAAGGTTATACAGTCCACCAGCCTCAGCCCATGCTCTTCCTTATCACTTGAAATCAATGCTCCACAGAGATCCATTGGCTCCTCAATAAGCTGCCAGTTCCCGATTTCACGCCGTTCTTTATGCGCATTTATGCGTTCCTGCATCTCATTGTCAAACGCCTGTGCAGTAGCGATATAGGTTAACGCTGAACTTATTTCCTGGGCCTTCTGCTCCGCAAAGCTGCTTTTTCCGGACCTTGCGCCACCGGTTACCAGTATATTTCTCATGGTTTCTTTGACTTTCCGAGGGGCCTGATAAAAACTATTACTTCAGTCGGGCAAACCTATCGTTATTTCAGTTGCAAATCTAGTCACATCAATGATATCAACGGTATAAGTATATGAAGTTGCAAAGAACTGCCTAAAAGTATGAAAAACGGCCATTCCACAGAAATATTGCTCATTCGTCATGCCAGAATTGTAGAAGCGGGTCGTCTGATTGGCAAAAGTGATGCTGACTGTGAAAGACCTGACGATAAAACAAAGTCCCTAATTCGTAGTGCTGTCGGAGAGTTTGACCAATTATACTGCAGCCCGGCAAAACGCTGCCAACACACCACTCAGACACTTTTCCCCGATACAGAAATAAATACGGACGCCCGCCTTTGGGAACAGAATTTTGGTGACTGGGAGATGATGCCACTTGGCGATCTTCCTGATATCGGTGAGCTGTCAACGAAAGAACTTTCCCTCCACACTCCCCCCAATGGTGAAAGCTTTATGGATGTTTACAACAGGGTTGTTCCCGTCATTATTGAAGCTGCAGCAACAGCAAAAAAATCCATTTTTGTCGTACATGCTGGTGTGATCAGGGCCCTGCTGGGTAAAGCTCTTTCAACCCCGGAACAGGGCCTGCTCTTTAATATTTCAAATCTATCCATGACATCCATAAGCTGTTTTGGAAAAGACAGCTGGTCGATTAATTACGTCAACAGATTGGTTTCGGTTTAAGAGATGGAATTCTTTTGGGCAACCGGAATTGCTCTGATCATAGACTCCCTGATTGGATGGCCGGGCAAACTATATACCCTTATAGGCCACCCCGTTACCTGGATTGGTACGATCATTTCAACAGGCGAAAAATTTTTCAATAAAGGCTCGGACAGAAACCGGTTTACTGGCGGTACTTTTTTAACATTAGCACTGACTGGCCTCGTCATAATCCTGTGTTATCTGCTTACCCGGCTTTGCCTTCCTGATAATTTCTTTGGAACCCTGGCCCTGGCAATACTCATATGGCCATGGCTATCGGTACGCTCGCTTTATATACATGTTGCAGATGTCGCCAAACCACTTGAAGCTGGTGAGATTGAGAATGCCAGAAAAGCAGTATCTATGATTGTTGGCAGAAAAACTGATAGTCTGGATGAGGCAGGCATATCGAGAGCAAGCATAGAAAGTCTGGCAGAAAATACATCAGACGGAATATTTGCTCCGGTATTCTGGGCCCTGTTATTTGGTTTACCCGGAGTTGCGGCTTATAAAACATTGAATACATTCGATTCAATGATTGGCTACAGAAATAAAAGATACGAATATTTTGGCAAATTTGCTGCAAAAACTGACGATGTCATAAATTATTTTCCAGCCAGAATATGTTCATTATATTTTGCCCTCCTGTCAGGTAAGCCGGTTTCAGTTATGAAATCCGTCCTTAAGGAAGCCAGACAACACAGATCTCCAAACGCAGGCTGGCCGGAAGCTGCAATGGCTTATGCCATGCATATTAGATTGAGCGGCCCAAGAATTTATGATAATTCAGTCACCGATGATAAATGGGTGAACGGCACTGCACCAGACCCACTGGGAATTGATATTTCACGATGTCTGAGATTTTATTCCCTATCTATTGTTATGTTGATTGTATCAATTTTCGTTCCGGTTTTCATTTTGAGGTTTATTTAGTTTATGATTGACCACGGTGGTAACCTGGATGATGCGATAAAAAACTTTGGTGGGAATTTTGAAGACTGGATAGATCTTTCAACGGGCATAAATCCTGTTGCCTATCCTGTGCTGGAAATACCTGAACACACCTTCACAGACCTGCCCAGGCGAAGAGATCTGGATGACCTGATTAATATTGCCAGGAAATATTACAAAAATACAGAACAACCAATAACCGCAGTCGCCGGCGCACAGACTGCCATCCAGCAACTGCCCCTGCTGTTCAGCAGAAAAGGCACCTTAAAAGTTCTCTCTCCAACCTATAATGAATATGAAAATGTGTTCTCAAATGCCGGATGGAATACAGAAAAAATACATATGCCGGAGGACCTGAAAGGAGCCGACTGTGCAGTCGTGGTAAACCCCAATAACCCGACCGGAAAACTGGTGTCCCCAGAAGAATTGATAAGCCTTGCCAGAAATGTCGAGTGCCTTGTTATCGATGAAAGTTTTATGGACACTGTTGAGAAATCCTCAATAGCAGAACTGACAGAACAGGATAACATTCTTATTCTCAGGTCATTTGGTAAATTTTTTGGCCTCGCTGGCATAAGACTTGGTTTTGCGATCGGCAGCGAAAGATATATTTCTGCTTTAAAACAACTGAATGGCCCCTGGCCGGTTTCCGGGCTGGCTATCCATATTGGCAAAACAGCACTGGCAGACAGAGACTGGGTAAAACAGAGCATACACAGGCTGGATAAGGGGCGCGATAAATTGGATCAGTTATGTACTGGAGTGGGATGGAACCTCATTGGCGGCACCTCACTCTTCAGGCTGTACGAAGTTGACAATGCAGGTGCTGCGCAAGAAAGGCTCGCTGAATCATATATCTGGTCCCGGATTTTCCCCTGGTCAGACACATGGATCAGACTTGGCTTACCCGGGTTACAAAATGAGTGGAAACGTTTTGAGAATGCCCTGAACATATAGAGATCAGGAGACAGATACCCCATTATTTGTCAGATCGAACTATTTGCAATTTTTATCATCGCATCAACATCCAGATGCTCTTCAATATGATCAGCCAGTAAATCCAGTGTTTCTTCAACCTTCTGATTGTAGATTATGCCGGAACCAGTAGCGCCAAAAGATTCCAGAAAAGCCTTCCTGAAGCCGTCGCTGCTAAATATGCCATGAAAATAAGTACCGGCAACTTTACCACTCTCTGAAACAGCCCCCTCCCCAAGCTCGCCATCAATCATATATGGTCTGGCGCGGTCCGGGCCATCAGTTCGCCCGATATGAATTTCATACCCCTTTACTTCTGCACCGGATTGAACATGAATAGCACTTTTTAATGTCAGGCTTTTATCCTGAGTCATCACTGTATCCGTATTCAACAGCCCAAGCCCCTCATAACAGCCAGACTGCCCCTCTATTCCCTCCGGATCACTAATAGTTTTACCAAGCATCTGATACCCGCCACAAAGACCAAGCACATGGCCTCCACGCCTGACATGGGCATGAATATCAATATCCCATCCCTGATCCCGCAGAAACTGTAAATCAGATATCGTGGATTTTGTACCAGGAATGATTACAAGGTCAGTTTCAGCCGGTATGAATTCCCCGGCACGAACCATCCTCAAATCAATTTCCTCCTCCATGGAAAGAGGATCCAGATCATCAAAATTAGCAATTCTGGACAGTCTCAGACAGGCAATCTTCAGCTTTCCTCCGGTTTTTCTGAATGAAAGATCAAGGGCATCTTCTGCCGGAAGTGCATTTGCCTGAGCAAACCAGGGCAGAACACCGAGACCGGACCAGCCTGTTTTCTCTCTGATCAGGTCATATCCACCATCAAACAACCTCACATCACCTCTGAATTTATTGATTAGAAAAGCTTTTATCAGCCTCTCATCATTAAGATCCAGAACCGCTTTCGTGCCAATCATCTGAGCAATAACGCCGCCGCGATCGATATCCCCCACCAGAATAACCGGAACTCTCGCTGCTTCGGCAAAACCCATATTTGCAATATCACCTTTTCGCAGATTGACTTCAGCAGGCGACCCTGCCCCCTCCACGACAACTATGTCGCAGGCAGATTTCAACCGCTCAAAACTCTCAAGTACAGATGGTAATAACTGCTGCTTCACGCTGCCATATTCATTAGCGGCAACAGTCATTTTATGTCGCCCGCACAAAATGACCTGAGTACGCCGTTCTGCCTCAGGTTTCAGCAGAACCGGATTCATATCATTTATTGGAGCAGCCCCACATGCCAGCGCCTGAAACGCTTGTGCCCGTCCTATTTCACCACCATCGACTGTAACCGCTGCATTATTGGACATATTTTGCGGTTTAAATGGCAGGGGAGTTACCCCCCTGTTTTTTAAGGCTCGGCATATCCCCGCCACCAGCAAAGATTTGCCAACATTGGAACCGGTACCCTGAAGCATGAGTGCAGTCATAAGCTATTGAAAAACATCTGTATTAAAAGTTTGCAAGGTCCGGTGTGACGTCAGTTAAAGAATTAAGCTTTTAAAACTCAACACCTTTCTGTCCTTTTATTCCGGATTTGAAGGGGTGTTTGACCAGCGTCATTTCTGTCACCAGATCAGCGATTTCGATCAGTTCATCAGGTGCATTTCTTCCGGTTAAAACCACATGCGTCATTTCCGGTTTTTCGTTCAGAAGAAAGTCCTTTACTTCCTGCACATCAATATAGGCATAACGCAAAGCAATGTTGATCTCATCCAGTAAAACCATGTCAATATTCGGATCCAGGATCAGCTCTTTGGACTTCTCCCAGGCTTTCGCCGCAGCCTCTATATCCTTCTGCTTGTCCTGTGTTTCCCAGGTAAAGCCTTCCCCCATGGCATAGAATTGACACAAGTCGCCAAATTGAGCTTCAATCAGTGTACGTTCACCCGTTGACCAGGCACCCTTGATATACTGAACCACAGCAGAAGGAATTTTGTGAGCAATACATCGCAAAATCATCCCGAAACCAGCTGAACTTTTGCCCTTACCCTTACCGGTATTGATGATAATGAGACCTTTCGCTTCGCTTTTCTGCTCTATCATTCGGTCCCGTGCAGCCTTTATCTTGGCCATTTTCTGGGAGTGGCGTTGCGCCTCTTCATTGGTTATGTTATCCATGGTGCCCTCGTGAAATTGCATGGTGGACAGGAGTATATCTTTCTGCCTGTGCGTGTCCATAAATATCATTCAAGCGGCTGTCTGTCATTAGACAATGCTGATATTACATGGATAAACCCGGTCGGCTATAAGACGTACAGGCGACTGTACAGGATCAATTGGCTGAATTCGAAAACTTTCCTGAATATCAGTTCTTTAATGAATTGACTAACAAAACAAAAATAAGGCTGATGAACTCTCAATGTCTGAAAAACATCTGACTACAGTAATCGTTTGCACCACCTGTCGAATGACAGACACTTCAGGCACAGAAAGATCAGACGGCGACAAACTGCTCGAACAGTTGTCAAACGCTGAGCTTCCATCCGAAGTTGAAGTAAAGGGTGTTGAATGTTTATCTGCTTGCTCAAATAGCTGCTGTTTGGTAGTTACGGGTGGCGATAACAGATGGTCCTACGTATATGGCAATCTTGACCCCGCTTTGCACGCAGAAGAAGTGCTGAACGGCATCAGGGCATACTCTGAAACAGAAGACGGAATTGTGCCCTGGCGACAACGCCCAACTGTCTTTAAAAAGCAATCGATTGCTCGAATCCCACCCCGGAGTCATATGGAATGAATCAATTAGAAAAAACCCCGGTCACCATCATTACAGGCTTTCTTGGATCAGGAAAAACCACGCTTATCAGGCATTTATTAGAGAATGCAAATGGCAAAAGACTGGCAGTCATCGTCAATGAATTCGGTTCTGTTGGTGTGGATGGTGAAATTTTAAAACAGTGCGGCGATGAAAATTGCCCGGCTGAAAATATCGTTGAGCTGGCCAATGGATGTATTTGTTGCACAGTTGCAGATGACTTCATTCCGACAATTGAGGCCCTGATGGGTTTACCCCGGCGCCCGGATCATATTCTGATCGAAACCTCGGGACTGGCTCTGCCAAAACCATTGCTAAAAGCATTTGACTGGCCTGCAATCAGGTCACAAATTACAGTTGATGGGGTCGTCGCAGTAGCAGATGCCGAGGCTGTATCCAGTGGTCGCTACGCGAGCAATGTTGAAGCTGTAAATCAGCAGCGTCTGGCAGATGACAGCCTTGATCATGAAAGCCCGCTCTCCGAAGTATTTGGCGATCAGATAGCCTGCGCCGATATTGTACTGCTTTCAAAAGCAGATATTGTCGATGCAGAAACGATTGAAAAGGCCAGCCGGATTATTCTGGACCATGCACCCAGAAAATTACCAGTACTTCCGGTCACTGAGGGTAAAATTGATCCAAGAGTTGTGCTCGATCTTGATGCCGCAGCCGAAGATGACCTCAACAACCGCCCCTCTCACCATGATGGCGAACATGACCATGAACACGATGATTTCGATACCATCGTAATTGACATGGATGAAATTGAAGATGTCCAGGACCTTGAAGCCCGCGTCAAAAGACTTGCCAGTGAGTTGGATGTTCTGAGAGTAAAAGGCTATGTGAGTGTCAGGGGTAAGCCTTTGAAATATCTCGTACAGGCCGTTGGCGAGCGTGTTCGTACTCAATATGCAGATCTTTGGGGCAATGAACAGAGAAAAGGTGCACTGGTTGTAATTGGTGAGCACCATCATATTGATGCCGACAAAATAAAAGCAATTTTGTGTAACTAGTAAAATGCATGTAATTTTTAGACAAAATTACGGATTAGAAGAAACAGCAGCACCGTTTGATCTCGAGCAGGATCCGGCAGATCTGGTGTTCCTTTCCTTTTCTGATAGTGATTTAGGTGCATTTGAAGCAGGATGGCATCGGGCCGATGGCTCCCTGCCCTCTTTACGGCTGGCAAATCTTGTTGCTTTA
Organism: Methyloligellaceae bacterium; assembly: GCA_050633205.1. GTDB lineage: Bacteria > Pseudomonadota > Alphaproteobacteria > Rhizobiales > CBDHHC01 > CBDHHC01. Next base: position 40,944 of record JBOEGA010000007.1, read on the forward strand.
AAACATCCGGTATCGGTTGATACCTATATCGAAAAAACACTGGAAAAAGCTTCCGGTATTCTTATTCGATTGATTGGTGGTGAGCAATATTGGGCTTATGGGCTTGAGCAGGTTCACCTGCTTGCCCGGAAAAACAATATTGCACTCGCAGTTCTTTCTGCAGACGGTAGTGAGGACCCGCGACTTCAGGAAATGTCTACTCTGCCGGTTTCTACACTGAGGCAATTGTCAAAGCTCTGCAATCAGGGTGGTGCCGTCGCTGCACAGGCAGCACTTGCGCAAATGGCTTTGGCTTCAGGTTTTGAAGCATCACCAGTGCTCGGGCAGAAAACAGTTCCTGAATTTGGCTGGTATGATCCCCAGTCCGGTCCGGTTGACACATTAACAATCAACACAAAAACAGAAACCCCTTTGATTTTCGTGGTTTTTTACAGAAGTTATCTGACCGCAGCAGATACCAGACCAGTCGATGAAATGATCCATGCATTACGTAGAAAAGGATTTAATGCATCCGGACTATTTACCTCCTCCCTAAAAACACAGGAAACTGCTGATTGGGTTTCACACCAGCTTGAGCGCTATAAGCCTGATGCGATAATTAATGCGACAGCATTTTCAGCAAAATCTGGAGAAACCGGCAGGTCACCATTAGACAGCGCCGGATGCCCCGTCTATCAGGTAACTCATTCCACATCCCGGAAGAAAGACTGGGAAACTTCTGAACGCGGACTTTCACCATCAGATCTTGCCATGAGTGTGGTTCTTCCAGAAGTTGATGGGCGACTTTATTCAGGTTTGGTCAGCTTCAAACAACCTTCCAGAAAAGACCCACACCTGCAGTTTTCCAGATTTTTTCACAGCCCTGAAAGCGAACGCATTAACAGGATTGTTGATCGGGTCGGTGCGCGACTGGAATTAAACAGGACATCACCTGAAAACAGAAAACTCGCAATTATTTTATCGACTTACCCGGGCAAATCCCACCATATGGCCCATGCAATCGGATTGGATACCATTGCCTCTGTTGAACATCTTCTGTCAGAGCTCAAAAGCCGGGGATATACGACAGCAAACAGTACTCACCCAGATCAGAAACTGGAAGAAAGCCTGCAGGCCACAACGATATCCTGGCCAGTTAAGGCCTATGAAGATGCTCTGGAAAGATTACCTGCAGAGTTAAGAGAACAGCTTTTTGAAGCCCATGGCAGCATTAAAGATGATCCCCGTTGTAATGATAGTGTAATAGAATTCAGTGTTGTTAAGCATGGCAATATTCTGATTGCACTCCAGCCTGAAAGAGGCGCTTTCAGGCAGAAAGAAGACGAATATCACGATTTAACAAGACCACCCTGCCATTCCTATGTTGCCTTTTATTTATGGCTGCAGCAAAGCGGATTGAACGGGCTTGTCCATATGGGAACTCATGGAACTCTGGAATGGCTTCCAGGCAAATCAGTTGCCTTATCTGAAGAATGCTGGCCCGACTTTTTAGTTGGCAACCTGCCTGTTATTTATCCGTTTATTGTTAATGATCCTGGAGAAGCCGCACAAGCCAAACGAAGAATTGGGGCTTTAACTCTGGGACACCTGCCTCCGCCCCTTGTTGCAAGCGAAATACCAGAGCAGTTATATGATCTGGAACGGCTGCTGGATGAATATTCCGTCGCAGATGGGCTGGACCCTGCCCGGCAGGAACGATTAATGGATGAAATTCTGGACCATTCGCAATCCAGCGGCGTAAGCAATGAACTGGGTCTTATCAACGATATGTCTGCTGCAGAGCAGATCACAAGAATTGATAAATTTGTCTGCGAAATAAAAGATAGTCGGTTTGGTGATGGTTTACATATCTATGGCACCGGCGAATGCGGAGATGCCGAATTAGCCGGCCTGTTCAGGGCATTAGACGCAAAGCATGTAGAGGCTGGCCCCTCAGGCTCTCCAAATAGAGGTAAAACTGATATTTTACCCAGTGGCCGAAATCTTTTCACTACTGATCCGCGCGCCGTTCCCAGCCGGGTAGCCCATGCTCAGGGAGTAAAACAGGCCGGGGAGTTTATTCGCAAATATCTACAGGATAACGGTGAATATCCTGACAATATGATGATAGATATCTGGGGCTCGGCAACCATGCGAACGGCTGGGGAGGATTTTGCAATGGCAATGCATCTGGCTGGCGTCCAACCTGAGTGGAATAAAAATTCTGACAGAGTTGCAGGGTTTAATATTTTATCGCTTGAAGATCTGGGAAGACCGCGCGTCGGCGTCACTTTAAGAATGTCCGGCCTCTTTCGCGATGTCTTTCCGTCTCTTGGGGTAATGTTTGAACAGATAAGTGAAGCTTTATCGCATTTGAACGAGGACCTGAGCGATAACCCTTATATACAGAAAGGTCCCAGAGTATTTGGTCCGGCACCGGGAAGCTATGGTGTTAACGTAGATGAATCCCATTCAGATCTGTCTGAAGAAGCAAGAAATATTGCAGGAGAAGCATGGTTGCAGGGGTCTGAATGGAGCTTTGCTGCTTCCGGTGAAGCAACCCGGTCACGGGACTTTCTTGAAAAGCGCGTTCATGAGGCTGATGGCCTTATACATGCTCATGACCTGACTGAAACAGATATATTACAGGCTGGCGACTTTGCTGCTCATCAGGCAGGCTTTGCTGCTGCAAAAAAAAGGATGACTGGTTCAAAGCCTGACCTTTACCATATTGATACGACAAACATAGACCAACCTGTAGCCAGAACTGCCAGTGAAGAGATTGCACGAATTGTACGTGCAAGAGCATCCAATCCCAAATGGGTAGAGGGTATGAAACGCCACGGGTTTCGTGGAGGGTCAGAGATAGCCGCAACCCTGGAGCATATGACGTCATACGCCCATCTTGCAGAAATCATTCCCTCCCACCTGTTTGATATTTATTTTGACGCAACTCTCGGCAGAGATGATGTTGTATCATTTCTCAAAGAGGAAAACCCGCAAGCATTAGCCGCAATGCAGGATCTTTTCCGCAGATTAAATGAGTCAGGTCTTTGGACCACTAGACGGAACTCAATTATCATGCGTTTACAAGAGGATACTTCTGCGTGAATCCCCCCTTGAACCATGAAATAAAGGGATGGTGTCCCAGCGCCCAAAAACCGATGGCTTCCGGCGATGGTCTGCTGATGCGGGTTAATCCGCCACTGGGCCGGTTAACTGCAGAGCAATTCTTGGGATTGGCAAATCTGGCAGATAAATATGGCAATGGGACAATAGATCTGACGCGGCGTGCTGCCTTGCAGATTAGAGGCATTAGGGAAGATCGCTACTCTTCGCTTCTGACCGGACTTCAGAATTTAAAGCTGGTTGAAAAATCAGAAAGCCCGGAAATATTCTCCAGCATTGTCCTGGCTCCGTTCAGACAGGAAGGAGATATTGAAGAAACTCTTTGGCATGAAATCAGCAAAAGTCTCTCTCAGCTTTCCGGCTTGCCTTCAAAATTCGGTGTTATTATCGATACAGGCAAAACGCCCTGTCTGGACAATATCTCCGGAGATATTCGCATTGAACGTTCATCTGATAATGATTTGATAGTCCGGTTGGATGGATGTGAAAAAGGGATTAAAAAAGAGATCGATGAAATTCCGGGCTTTGTCCACGAAATTGCAAGTTGGTTCAGTCAATCATCCGGCGTTGTAAATGGTCGTGGCCGAATTGCCGGTTATCTGGATAAAGGAGGAAATATCCCCTCCCGTTTACTTCCCGACACCCCCCGGCAAACAAACCCTGTTTCCATTAAACCGGGTCTTGTTAAGCAGGGTTATTTTATAGCTTTTCCTTTCGGACAGGCAACATTATCCCAGATCCGGCAAATTGCTGATCTTGATTGCCCTTTAATAATGACACCCTGGAGAATGTTGCTGCTGGAGGGACTAAGCAAAGCCCCCGACATTGAAGGCATACTCATTAAAGATTGCAGTTTATTGGCAATTGATGCATGCACTGGGGCCCCCTTGTGTACTCAGGCAAAACAAAAAACGCGGAAAATAGCAATGCAATTGGCTGAAAAATTATTACCAGACCAGACATTGCATATATCCGGTTGTACAAAAGGGTGTGCCCGAAGCAAACCTGCTGACTATACATTTATAGGAACTGAGGATGGTTTTGACCTGGTGAGAAATGGCAAAGCTGATGAGCAACCAATTAAGAAAAGCATTGCGATAGATCGCATTCTGCAAGAATTTGAGGCTTGTAATGACCTATAATTATGAGACAAATGGCACCGCCATATACCAACAGTCTTTCAGCATTATCCGCTCTGAAGCGGAGTTGGATAGGTTTGACCCTGTTGAAGAAATAACCGCAGTCAGAATGATCCATGCAGCAGGACTGGTAGGCCTCGAAAAACATATTCAGTTTTCAGAGGGAATGGCGACTCTGGCACGGAAAGTCCTGCTCGATGGCGCACCCGTATTATGCGATGTCAGAATGGTAAGCGAAGGCATCACAAGGTCTCGGCTGAAGGCAAAAAATGACGTCATCTGCACTCTGAACGAACCGGAAGCTTTTGAACTGGCAAAGAAAATGCAGAATACCCGTTCAGCCGCAGCAGTTGAACTCTGGCGCCCTTATCTTGCCGGAGCCGTCGTTGCAATTGGCAACGCACCCACTGCGCTCTTTCATCTTCTCAATATGCTGGAGGATGAGAAATGTCCAAGACCAGCAGCGATTATCGGATGTCCCGTTGGTTTTGTCGGTGCGGCAGAATCCAAAGAAGCACTTATGGATGCTTTACCCGTGCCATCCATGATAATTAAGGGCAGATTGGGCGGAAGCGCCGTAACAGTAGCGGCCGTCAATGCTTTGGCTAGCGATAGGGAAATATAATGTCATCTGAGAAACATCGCTTGATCTGTGTTGGCCTTGGACCAGGGGATCCTGACCTGATGAGTATCCGCGCCCATAAACTTGTCAGCAACGCCAACCATATTGCCTATTTCAGAAAAAAAGGCCGGCCGGGAATGGCCCGCACAATTGTTGAGGGAATTATAAAAGAAGACGCCATTGAATATCCAATGGAGTATCCGGTTACAACTGAAATACCTTTTTCAGACCCGGAATATGAACGTCTTTTATCGGACTTTTATGATGACTGGGCAGACAGGCTGGAAAAGCTGACCGAAAGCTCCGATGTTATAGCCTTATGCGAAGGCGATCCCTTTTTCTATGGCTCATTCATCCATTTATATGTACGGCTCAATGAAAGAGTAAAAATTGAAGTGGTGCCTGGTATCACAGGCATGTCAGGATGCTGGACAGCGACCAGCCTCCCCATTGCTCATGGCAATGATGTGTTGAACGTTCTAATGGGAACCCTGTCGCAAGAAGAATTAACCAGACATATTCGCGGTAGCGATGCGGTTGTCATCATGAAAACTGGTAGAAACCTGCATAAAATCCGGCAATCTATAGAAGAATGTGATCGGATGCATGATGCCTGGCTTATTGAAAGAGGGACTATGTCAGGTGAGACTGTATCTCGTTTGAGTGAAGTCGATATGTCTGCCTGTCCCTATTTTGCCATCGTCCTCCTGCACGGAAAGGGTAGAAGGCTATGAGTGGCAGCCTGATTGTAGCAGGGCTAGGGCCAGGCTCAGACCAGCTGATAACCCCTGAAGTCAGCAGTGCGATATCTGCAGCAAGTGATATTGTAGGCTATATTCCATATGTGAAAAGGATCCCGCCACGCGAAGGTCTGACCTTACACGCTTCTGACAACCGCGTTGAAATAGACCGGGCAAAACACGCATTAACCATGGCATCCGATGGCAAAAACGTAGTAGTCGTGTCGTCCGGCGACCCGGGTGTTTTTGCAATGGCTGCCGCAATATTCGAGGCAATTGAAGAAGGGCCCGACCACTGGCGTTTTCTGGATATCCAAATTCTTCCCGGTATAACAGCAATGCTGGCTGCTGCTGCTAAAGCTGGTGCTCCGCTGGGTCATGACTTCTGTGCAATTAACCTTTCTGACAATCTAAAACCGTGGGAGCTGGTTGCAGAGCGGTTGAAACTGGCAGCAAAGGCAGATTTTGCAATTGCATTATACAACCCCCGCTCGAAAGCAAGGCCTGATCAGTTATTCCGGACTTTTGATATACTGAAAGAGGAATGTAAAGAAGACCGTATCGTAATTTTCGCAAGAGCTGTTTCAACTCCGGAGGAAACTCTCACCTATACCAGCCTGCAAACTGCGGATGCCGGGCTGGTCGATATGCGCACAGTCGTTATCATCGGCTCATCCAGAACGCGCAGAATAGATGGTACTGATCTTGTCTATACTCCTCGAAAAATCATCTAATCCAAAGACAATTGCAGCCAGTTCATCACCTCCTCGGGCGAATACACTTTTTGAACATTCAGTGAAGCAGGCCGGGCAATCATAACAACTGATATCCCTGCCTCACGCGCTGCATCAATTTTGGCTCTGGCACCGGAACCACCTGAATTTTTTGAAACAATTTTGGTAATCTGGTATTTTTTGAGTAATTCCATATCATTTTTTAGAATAAAAGGCCCCCTGTCCTTGATAATTTTGCAGTTGTATGGAAGAACTTCGTCACCAGTAATTTCGACAAATCTGAGCAGAAAAAAATGTTGGTTCAGTCCTGCAAATGGAGCGATATCCTGTTTACCAATTGCAAGAAAGACCCTTTCGCCAGTATTATTGAGTTGGGCAACCGCCGCAGAAATATCTTTAACGTCAACCCAGTCGTCACCTTCACTACGGCACCATGGGCGGCGCTCAAGACTCATTAAAGGTATGTTACACGCGTTGCACGCCTGAGCTGCATTACTGCTGATTTGCGCTGCAAAAGGATGCGTCGCATCGATAACATGAGAAATGCCATGGGAACACAAATAGTCAATCATGCCCTGAACACCTCCGAAACCACCCACACGGGTAGGAACAGGCTGTGGCTTCGGTTTCCAGGTTCGCCCGGCGTAAGAATAAACCGCATGAATGTTTTGCTCGGCAAATACACTCGCAAGTTGATTGGCTTCCTGAGTTCCCCCAAGAATGAGAATATGTTGCATGGGTAAACCCTGGTTGACAATCGTTGGTATTTCAGAAGATGGACTGAATGCTCTGTCGGATGCAAGCCGAAAAGCAATAACAGAAGCCACAATTGTATTCGGAGGTCAACGACACCTGGAACTTGCCGGATGTCCTGAAAAAGGTCGGCCATGGCCAGTTCCTTTTTCAGTTGACGAAGTATTACAACATCGCGGTGCACCAGTCGTCGTTCTGGCATCCGGCGACCCATTCTGGTTTGGCGCAGGCACAACCATTGTCAGACACCTGAAACCCGAAGACTGGCAATGTATGCAGTCAGTTTCAACCTTCTCTCTGGCTGCCTCCAGACTGGGCTGGGGAATTAATGAGGTCCAATGTCTCGGGCTGCATGCCGAACCGATCGAAACCCTGTATCCACTGCTTAGTGAAAATGAGCGTTTTATCTGCCTTTTAAGAGACGGTAACGCAGTTAACTCTCTGGCCAGATGGTTGGTTAAGCAAGGGTTTGAAAAGTCGGATTTTATTGTGCTCGAACGGCTTGGTGGCCCATTTGAAAAAATAACGCATTGCAAATTAAATGAAGAAATCAGTGAACATTTTGAAGCTCCCGTAGCCGTAGCTTTAACGGCCAGGGGAAATAAAGGTCTCCCCTGCTCCGGCGGACTGGATGACGAACACTTCTTCAATGATGGACAGATAACCAAAAAACCGGTCCGGGCACTGACCCTGAGTGCACTGGCCCCCCGAAAAAACGAAATATTGTGGGATATTGGCGCAGGCTCCGGTTCAATCTCTGTCGAATGGCTGTTATCGGCTGAAGGAAGCAGGGCCTACGCTATTGAACAGCATAAAAGCCGGTCTGAAAATATACAGTTAAACGCATCAAAATTTGGCCTTCAGAAAAGACTGCACATCAAAACCATGACTGCTCCCGACGGATTGAAAGAGCTGGAAAGCCCCGATGCTGTTTTTTTCGGTGGCGGCTTCTCCCGGGAGCTGTTTGATACCGTCTGGACGACAGTTCCTGTTTCAACCAGAATTGTAGTAAACTCGGTAACACTTGAAAGCCAGTCACTGGTCACGCTTCTTCAAAGTCAGTATGGCGGCAACCTTATGCGATTTGATATCAGCGCTGCAGAACCATTGGGAAGAATGCGCACCTGGAAAAGCTCCAGAAGCATCATACAATGGAGTGTGGTGAAATGATCGTTGCGGGAATGGGTTTTACCAGTAAGGCCAGCCGGCAATCTCTCCTGAATGCAATTGAGCAGACCGGTTACATGGAAAAAATAACAGCCATATCAACCCGATCTGATAAGGCGGAAGAAGCTGTGTTTAAAACTCTTGCAAAAGATTTCAATCTGGAAATTATAGCCTTACCGGATGAAGTTTTAAAGCAGATCGAAACGCCCGGTTTCTCCGCTCGGGCTCATACATTGACAGGCATAGGCTGCGTATGCGAGGCTTGCGCACTTGCCGCGGCGGGAAATGGCGCCAGACTGGTTGCTGAAAAACACATATCAATAGATGGCCAGGCAACGGCCGCGATTGCCTTGGGTAAAAAATCATGACAGTTTATTTTATAGGAGCAGGACCTGGTGCTCCGGACCTGATTACTTTGCGTGGTCAGCGTCTCATTCAGTCTTGTGAGGTTTGTCTGTATGCAGGCTCTCTGGTACCTGAAGAGATGCTGTCCTGGTGTGCTGAAGGAACCAGAATTATCAACACCGCACCTATGGATCTGGATAGTATCATCGCAGAAATAGAGGCAGGTGAAAAAGCTGGTCTGGACACTGCCCGGCTGCATTCAGGTGACTTGTCTGTCTGGTCCGCAATGGGTGAACAGATAAGACGGTTGAAGAAACTGAATATACCATTTGAGGTCATACCGGGGGTGCCCGCATTTTCTGCTGCTGCTGCAACACTGGGCAAAGAGTTGACCTTACCCGAAGTTGTACAATCAGTAGTGCTTACCCGCACTTCCGGCCGCGCAAGCGCCATGCCCGAAGCTGAAACTCTAAAGGCTTTTGCTGAAACTGGTGCCACATTGGCCATTCATTTATCTATTCACGTCCTTGACCGTGTAGTAAATGAGCTGTCTCCCATTCTTGGTGGAGAATGCCCCGTAGCAATCGTCTGGCGGGCAAGCTGGCCGGAAGAAAAAGTTGTGCGGGGAACACTTTCTACAATTCAGAACCTTGTTGGCAATGAGATGGAGAGAACTGCGATGATCCTTGTCGGACAGGCACTCGACAATCAGGAGTTCGGTGAAAGCCGTCTCTACTCGGCTGATTATGATCGCAGATATCGGCCTGTTGGTGCAAATGCACGCTTCCCGGAAACAGATTGAAAACAGTGATACCAAAAGGACTGGTTATTTCCGCACCCGCATCGGGAACTGGAAAAACCACATTAATGATCGGATTGCTGGGAGCGCTTAGACGGGCTGGCTATAAAGTTCAGCCCTTTAAAAGTGGGCCAGACTATATTGACCCGGCTTTTCATCAGTCAGTCAGTGGCAAAAGCTCCGGGAATCTCGATACATGGTCAATGTCAGAAGACCTTCTAACCTCACAATTAAAGAGGGCTGAGGGAGCAGATATTATTCTGGCTGAAGGGGCTATGGGGTTATACGATGGAGCTGCAGAAAAAGGCGAGTATGGCAATGGCGCCGCAGCCGAACTTGCAAAGCTTTTTGGCTGGCCTGTTATTCTAATACTCGATGTATCAGGACAGGCTCAATCTGCGGCGGCTGTAGCGGCCGGATTTGCAGCAATTGACCCTGAGGTAAAACTTGGCGGGGTTGTGCTCAACCGGGTAGCCAGTCCGCGTCATGAAATGCTCGTTCGCAAAGGAATGCAGGATGCTGGCATCAGGGTACTTGGCGCTTTACCTCGCAGCAACTCAATCACCATACCAGAAAGACACCTTGGCCTGGTACAGGCTGAAGAACAATCCGAACTTACTGCAATTCTGGATGCATTAGCTGACTTCACAACTGAATTTATTGATATTCAGGAAATTATTGCAACGGCTGATGGAAACGATTTACAAAGCAGCCCTGACTTTAACATCATTCCGCCAGGTCAAAGAATAGCGGTTGCTCAGGATGTTGCATTTTCTTTCAACTACCCACACCTGATAGACAACTGGCATAAGGCAGGTGCTGAAATACTGCCATTCTCACCACTCAATGATGAAGCACCCGATATAACAGCGGATACCGCCTGGCTGCCGGGTGGCTATCCAGAATTGCATTGTGAGCAACTTTCCACAGCTTCCGGCTTTAAAAGCGGAATGATTAAATTTTCTGAAAAGAACCGTGTTCATGGGGAATGCGGAGGCTATATGGTACTGGGTCAGGCCATCATAGACAAGAATGGCAGCCGACATGAAATGCTTGGCCTGCTCGGTCTGGTTACGTCTTTTGAGAAAAGAAAATTACATTTGGGATATAGAAAAGCTGAGCTGACAGCTCCTCTTTTTAATTTTAGGAGTGGGACAATATTGCGCGGTCACGAATATCATTACAGCAGTATACTGGCCCAACCCGATCAGCCATTGGCAAAAGTGTTTGATGCACAGGGAAACCTGCAGACAGAAACAGGCTCTTATCGAAATAACGTATCAGGTACATTCTTTCATTTCATTGCTCCTGCAATGTGTCAGGCGGAATAGTCATGGATAAAAAAATCAGTTTTGTATCATCAGGACCGGGAGATCCGGAGTTATTAACCGTCAAAGCGGTTAAACGTCTGGAGGCCGCTGATGTTGTATTGTTTGATGACTTGTCTTCCGGGCCCATATTGTCCTGTGTGCGAAAGGATGCAGACTTAATTGGCGTGGGCAAAAGAGCTGGCCGCAAATCCCCAAAACAGGATTATGTAAGTTCTCTTTTATTAAAATATGCAAAGACCGGAGCCCGTGTTGTCCGGCTGAAATCCGGTGACAGCGGTGTTTTTGGCAGGCTGGAAGAAGAAATAACAACTTTGCGATCTGCCGGGATCGACTTTGAAATAATTCCCGGCATACCAGCAGCTATGGCAGTAGCGGCAGCGGCTGGCATTCCCTTGACACGCAGAGAGCGCGCAAGACGGGTACAGTTTATTTCAGGGCATGATACAACAGGTCAGTTGCCAGACGATATAAACTGGGCAGCACTGGTTGATCCAAACGTAACAACAGTTGTCTATATGGGCAAACGTACTTTCCGTCAGCTCTCGGAGAGTTTAATTGAAAGAGGCCTGCCAGCCGATACATCAGCCATAATGGCAGAGAGTATTTCCACACCACAGCAAAAGATTATCAGATCAACCATGTCCGGGCTTGAGGAAATTCTGAATAATGATACCGGAACCGGACCTGTTACTATTATTTTC
>JBOEGA010000008.1:0-1142 GCA_050633205.1 Methyloligellaceae bacterium
TTACCGGTTTTGATGGTGGTGCAAACCCAAACCATTAAAACACATAAAGAGGTAACCCTCATGTTGAACACTACTCCAAAAATCATCAAACATAAAGTTGGTCTTCTGACATTGGCAGAAGAACTTGGGAATATATCCAAAGCCTGCAAGGTTATGGGATACTCCCGGGATACATTCTACCGCTATCATAATGCCGCGGAGGAAGGCGGTTTTGAAGCCCTGATAGATAAGAGCAGAAAGAAGCCAAACCTGAAAAACAGGGTCGATCCGGACATTGAACAAGCTGTTGTTGAGTATGCCCTTGAGTTTCCGGCACATGGGCAGGTGAGAGTAAGCAATGAGCTTCGCAAACGAGGAATATTTGTCTCGGCCAACGGCGTCCGGGGCATCTGGTTGCGGCATGATCTGGAAAACTTCAAAAAACGCCTGAAAGCTTTGGAAGCTAAAGTTGCTGAAGACGGGATCGTGTTGACGGAAACTCAGGTTCAGGCCCTGGAGAGAAAGAAGGCAGACGATGAAGCCTGTGGGGAAATAGAAACCCATCATCCGGGTTACCTTGGTTCGCAGGATACGTTCTATGTTGGGACGCTCAAAGGTGTCGGTCGTGTCTATCAGCAGACCTATATCGATACCTATGCAAAAACAGCCCATGCCAAGCTTTATACAACGAAAACGCCAATCACATCTGCTGAGCTACTGAATGATAAAGTGTTACCGTACTATGAAGAGCAGGATATTCAGGTCTTGAGGATTTTGACAGACAGAGGTACGGAATATTGCGGCAGGCAGGATATGCATGACTACCAGCTTTTCCTCGCTATCAATGATATCGATCATACTAAAACGAAAGCCAGGTCACCAAAGACAAATGGCATCTGCGAACGGTTCCATAAAACCATTCTGCAAGAGTTTTATCAGGTCACGTTCCGCAAGAAAATATATGCGTCCATTGATGAGCTGCAAAAAGATCTGGACGAATGGATAGACTATTACAATAATGAAAGAACTCATCAGGGAAAACATTGCAACGGAAGAACGCCATTGCAAACTCTTATCGATGGAAAACAAGCTGCGAAGGAGAAATATCTGAACTAAACCTGAACTGACAATCACCGCTGATAAATCGGTAACTGTCAGATCTT